>JASHRP010000460.1 GCA_030037375.1 Bryobacteraceae bacterium
CTGTACGATGTTGCCGAACAGATCGACCTCGCCAAGCTCGGCTCGGTCATCGGCGCGGAGCAGCGCCGGGAGCCCAGCTTCAAGCACCGGGCCCCGGATTACGTGCGCTTCGAACCCTCCCCAGTCCTGGATTACACGGGACCGGTTACGCTTTCTAGCGGAGACCAGTTCGACAGCCGCCTGAAATATTTTGACTACGGCGTCATTTGCGTCGAGCTGGAGTTTCCCTTCGAAGCCAACTGGGAGGGCCTAACCAAACTATCCAGCCGCCTGACAGCCGCGCCGGAGATCGAATCGAAGACATTGGAGCTGGCCAAGGCGCGGCTTGAACGCGCCAAGTCCGCGATGATTCAGCCCTATCCGTCATGGCTCAGCGAGGACTACTACGTGGTCCTCATAACCGAAGCGCTGTCCGAAGGCGGCACGCCGCTCTCCGCCGCGGCAATGGTCTCGAACTGCGGCGGTGAGATCGCACAGATCGTGCGCGGGGAATCGAGCCCGCTCGCCGAGGCTGAGCGCGACGAAGCTCTACAAGCCCGCATTTCCTATTATCCGAGCGACCTATTAGTCGCCGGCTGGGTCGCCGCGCTGGTTTACGACACGCCGGAGAGCGCGTCTGCGATCGTGCAGTTGCTTGAATACGCGAACTCCCAGTTGCTCGAATACCGCCATTACGATGACGTGCTTACGCGCGTCCTCAAAACCGGCTACTCAATGCTGGAGCACAAGGGCCTGCCCATGATTCGCCACTGGCGCATGGCCCGCCAGGCCGAGCGCTTGAATGCCATGCGGCTCGACATCATCGAGCTCACGGAGCGCACCGATAACGCCATCAAGTTCTTGAGCGACATGTACTACGCGCGCGCCTACCGCATGGCATCGCTGCGCGTAGGCGTGGCGGACTATCGCAATCTAGTCGAGCAGAAGCTCAGGACCGCCGGAGGCCTTTACGAATTCATGGTCAACGAATTCCACCAGGCTCGCGGATTCATCCTTGAGTTGCTGGTAGTAGCAATCCTGGTGATCGAATTGATCCACGTCTTCCGCTGAAGCTAAAACACCATCTTTAGCGCCAACTGAATCTGCCGCGACGTGGTCGACGTGCTGGTGATGACGCCGGCGGTCGGCGACAATGCCGGTGTGAACACCACCGGGTTCGGCGTATTGAAATTCGCGTGATTCAGAATGTTGAAAAACTCCGCGCGGAATTGCAGATTCAGCTTCTCTCGAATCCGGGTGTCCTTGTGCACGTCGAAGTCCCACGTGGCCAGACCCGGCCCGATCAACGTATCGCGCCCCAGATTGCCCCAGAATCCGCTGTTGTTCGGCGGCGCCAGGAACGCATTCTCGTTGAACCATTCGTTCGGGCTGCCGATGATCACCGGACCGGTGAAGTTCGGATTCACGAACGGCCGCACCGGGTTCTTGGTATCGCCGCTGTTGGACGGGTTGTAACTGAGCTGCGGGGTGAACGGAAATCCGCTCTGCAACGTCACGATTGAGCCCACGCTCCATCCGCTGGCGAATCGATTGCGCCAGTCCGGCAGCTGATACAGCACGCTGATAACCGCGGCATTGCGAACATCGAAATTCGCCAATCCCCAATCCGCGTGAAGGTCGAAGGGGTTCGACACCAGAGCGGGTTCGTTGCCTGAGGTAGTGGCGTTCGGCGAGTCGCCGTCGTCGAGCGTCTTCGACCAGGTGTACACGCCGCGCACGCTGAATCCGTGGTTGAAGCGATGGTTCAGATCGATCTGCAGTGCATTATAGGAGCTGTCGGCTTCCGAAAAATAGGTCCACGTCGGACCCAGCGATGGAGTCGGTTTGTTCGATGTCGGATTGTAGTAGGCTCCTACCGGCACTGGTGTTCCGGCAATCCCGGACGGGAAATTCGACGGATAGACGGAAGGACACGGCGACGCGGGACAAATTACCGGAGTCGGCTCATTCGCATCGACTCCGACCAATTCGTGATAGCCGTGGGATCCGACGTACCCGATCGTGAAGGCGGTATTCGGCGTAATCTCCTGCTCCACCCTCAGAGACCAGGAGATCAACGTCGGCGTATCGGCGTTCGGCTGCACTCCGCCGGGAACCAGCTTCGCCGCGGCTGGCACGGGAGCCGATTGCGACAGAGGAAACGAAGACACATTCGCATTCGCAAGACTATACGTCGGATTGTATGGCGCATTCTGGTCCGTGCGATAACCCAGCGCGTCTTGCAAGTCGTTGTACATGCCGAAGCCCGCTCGCACCACCGTCTTGCGCGCGCCGGAGATCGGGCTCCACGCGACGCCCAGCCGGGGCTGCGGCAAAAACTTCGCGTTGTTCACGGTGAACGCCGAGGATCCGATGGTGGGCGTCGCATTGATAACGCCATTGGTGAATCCGTAAGTAGACGCCCGCCCGAACGCTTCATTCCACCCCGTGTCGAATTCCTGGCGGTATCCAATCGTGACCGTCAGTTTCGGCGTCAAGCGCATGGAATCTTGGGCGTAGAAGGCTCCGTAGGTGGAGCGCCAGCCGAGAGGAGTTGGCGAAGGATCGTACACCAAGGTCCCGACGCCCTGGAGAAAGGTTTGCAGACCCGTGAAGGTGTCTTGACCGTATTGGCTCAGAGCTAACAGTTCATTCGATTCCAACCGCTGGAACCAAACTCCCACGCTGATCTGATGAATGCCCTTGGTCATGGAAACGTTGTCTTCATACGTGTAGATATTCCGAGCGACCTTCAGATTGCTTCCGTTGTTCGCGCCGGCCAGGCTGATTGCCGCGGCGGGATTCGACGCCGAACTTCCTCCGACCACCAGCGCTCCGATCGGATCGCCCGATAAAAATCCCGGTAAGCTGGCCGCGGGCGAGCCGGGTGTCGGTTCCCCCGTGAAATAGTATCCCGCTCTCGAATATCCGAATGTCGCGGAGTTGAGCACCGTTGGCGAAAACGAGTGGGTCTCATGCAAGCTCGCCACCTGCTCCCGCAGGGTTTCAAAATCGGTGCTGTAGGCATTGGTGCTGGTGGGCGTGAAGGAACTGCTGTCGTCGATGGTATAGACCCCGCTCAACCAGTCCTTGTTGGAAAAGACATGATCCAGGCGGGTGGCGCCGAAATCGTCGCGGATGGTTTGGAGAGGATTATTGAATGCCTCCGCGATTCCGCCGAAATCCGGCGCGCCCGGCGTTGGCGTAGGCCACGCATCGATCAGCGGAGATACGCCGACGAACGCAACTCCGCTCGAAGGGCAAGGACTCGGCGCTGGCGTAATCAGCGAGCATGGAAGATAACCGGCGCGGGCGTTGTTGTCTGGCACCAGATCAACGCCGGCTTGATGCAGATGCTGATCGAACTGTTCCCAGTTGGCGAACACGAACGTCTTGTTCTTCTTGATCGGCGCGCCTAAAGACGCGCCAAACTGGTTGCGCTGAAATCCTGGGACGAAATTTCCGTTGAAGAAATTGCGAGCGTCAAGATCGTTGTTGCGCAAGAACTCGTATAGCGAACCGTGCACCTCATTGGTGCCGGACTGCGTGACAATCACCACCTGCCCGCCAGGGTGCTTTCCGTATTCGGCGCCATAGGAATCGCGCAGTAGATTGAACTCCTGCACCGCATCCACGCCGAGCAATTGCTGGCTGACTCCGCCCGGCTGCATGTTGTTCTCAGCCGCGCCGGTGAATTCGACGCCATTCAACAGATACTCATTCTGTTGCGGACGGTTCCCAGAGACGGAAAAATTATTGCCGTTAGTGGAATTGGAGACGCCGACTCCTCCGATCTTCGCGGCGGTGAAGTTAACCACGCCCGGATCCAGCGTCATCAACTCGTCGTAGCTGCGGCCATTCAACGGAAGCTGGCGGATTTGTTGCCCGCTCACCAAACCCGAGACATCGGCCGTGGTCGTGTCCACCAGCGGCGCGTCTCCGCTGACTGTGACCGTCTGGCTGCTCTGGCCCACGCTCAGCTTAAAATCCACAGTTGCCGCCTGGCCCACCACTAGGTCGATTCCCTTTCGAACTTCGTCGCTGAATCCGGTTTTCGACGCCCGGACTTCGTAATTTCCCACCGGAAGCAAAGTGACTTGGTAGCGTCCCGCGGCATCCGTCGTCACGCTCCGCAAGGCTCCCGTGTCTACGTCCGTGACCGTCACCGCCGATCCTTGAACCACCGCGCCGGTCGGATCCGAAACCGTGCCTGAGACCGTCGCCGAAGTTTGCGCGAGCAGCGGAACAGCCACAAACATCAAAAACGTCCTGGGTTTTAACGATCGTGTCATATAAACTGCTCATTGTATCGTAACGACGACAGCGTGCACAGATTTTTGACTCCGGCGGATGATAATAAGAGCGATTCCGTGCGAGCTATGCTGTCGCGCCGACAATTCTTGATTCTTGCCGCAAGCCCGGCGCTGGCAGCCCCGCAAGCCGAATTCTCATCGGACGTAAAGGTGGTCAGCTTGCTCGTAACCGTCCGCGATAAGAACGGCATGTTCGTCAACGATCTATCCCAGACGGATTTCACCGTGATGGAAGACAGCCGGCCCCAGACCATCGCCTACTTCTCCCGTCAATACGATTTGCCGCTGACGCTCGGTTTGCTGGTCGATACCAGCGGCAGTCAGGTGGAAGTGCTGGGCGAGGAGATCGCCGCGAGCGTAACCTTCTTCGAACAGGTGCTGCGTCCCGACGTGGATCAGGCGTTTCTTTCAAGCTTCGATGAACGCGCGTGGCTGCTCAAGAACCTCACCTCCTCGCCCGCGCAACTCAAGACAGCTCTCGGAATTCTGAACAATAGCCTTCGCACCCGCTACTACGCGAATGGAACCGTGCTCTATGACGCCATCGCCGACGCCGCCGATCTGATCATGAGGAAGCAGCAGGGCCGCAAGGCCTTGGTGCTGCTGACCGATGGCGAGGATACTGCCAGCCGCGCCAGCCTTGACCGCGCCGTCCAGGCATGCGAGAGCGCCGATACCGTCATCTATTCCATCGGAATCGGTAAGGGAGTAGCCGGCGGAGCCGCCGCGCTCGACGCTCTTTCCCGCCGTACCGGGGGCAGTTTCTTCGAGGCCAGCAAGAAACGTACCGTCGAAGCCATCTATCGAACAATGGAGGAGGAGTTGCGCAGCCAGTACAACGTGGGTTACGTTCCGCCGCCTCCAAGCGGCAAGGAGGACTCGAAGAAGCGCCCCGTGTTCCACAAGGTCAAGGTGACAGTGAGCCGTCCCGGCATGACCGTCCGAACGCGGGAGGGCTACTATTCGGGAGGTGACTCGAAATGAGATTTGGAATCTTGTTTGTCGCCGCTGTCGCCTGGGCGCAGACGCCGGCGCAATTCGAGGTCGCGACGATCAAGCCTGCGCCGCCGCAGCCCGCCGGCCGGACTGACACGCGAATGAGTTCGGACTCGCACCGTCTCAACTTCACCAACGTGAACTTGAAGGAGGTGATCGGGAGAGCCTACAAGGTGCAGCTTTACCAAATTGAAGGGCCCGGATGGCTGGAAACTGAACGCTTCGATATCACGGCCACCTTGCCCGCCGGCGCCTCCAGCCTGCAGATCCCGGAGATGCTTCAAGCGCTGCTCGCCGATCGCTTTAAGCTTGCCGTCCACAACGATACGAAACCTGCGCCAGCGTTCGTTCTTTCGAAGGGCGGCGGCGAACTGAAGATGACGAAAGCCGAACCATCCGGAGAGAACGGATGCAAGAGCATCGCGCCGATCGAGCCCGGCCAGATCCCGCTGAATTCGCTTTCCTGCCACAACATGACGCTCGAGGCGCTGGTCGAGATGGTCGCCAGGAACCGTCCCTATATCGAGGACCTGCCAGTCGTCGATTCGACCGGCCTCGACGGATCTTGGG
>JASHRP010000047.1 GCA_030037375.1 Bryobacteraceae bacterium
GCTGTACGGAATTCGGCCGACGGATCCGGCGCTGCTGGCTTTGGCGTCGGCGATCCTGTGCGCGGTGGCTGCCGTTGCGATGCTGATACCGGCATGGCGGGCGTCGCGCGTGGATCCGATGACGGCTTTACGAAGCGAGTGAAACGCAGGCGCGCGCGCCGTCGAGCGAAAGCTCGGTTCCCGGTTGGTTGTGCGGCACGCGGACGTAGGCTAGCGCGATAACCTTGCCAGCCGAGGGGGAGTAGACTGCGCTGGCAATTTCCGCAGCGTCGTTTTCGGCGATTTTCAGCTTAGTCCCGGCGGCGGGGACCTCCCTGGTATCGATCTCCAGCCGGCAGAGGATGCGGTGGATTTGCGCCCGGCTGCGGACGCGCTCGACGATTTCCTGCCCCAGATAACAGCCCTTGTGGTAGTCGACGGCTCGGAGTTGACCGGTTTCCTGCACCAGGTAGCGCTCCGTGATTTCCTCGCCATAGCGCGGGCGGCCGTGTTCGATGCGAACAGTGCGGGCATCTTCGGCGGTGGCTTGCGGGACGCCCGAAACCAGAGCAAGCAAGTCCGCCTTATCCCCAACGTCTAGAAAAACGCAGAATCCGGCCGACCCGGTGGTGTTTACGCGAGCGACGGTCCTGGAGCCCCATGAGAACCATGAGTACTCGTCGGACGGGACTTCTGCGCCAAGCGATTCAAGCACCTCAGCGGCGCGAGGCCCTTCAATCGAAATCGCGGCCGTCGAATCGGTCACGTCTTCCAAAGTCACGTCATCGGCGATGATGTAGCGGTCGAGATGCTCCGACAGCTTCTTGCGCGTTTCAGGCTCCGTGTCCAGGAGCAGATAGTCTTCGAAGCAAAACAGGTTCGCGTCGCCCAGGATGCGCCCTTGCGCATTGAGGAAGA
The DNA here is from genome assembly GCA_030037375.1 of Bryobacteraceae bacterium. Classification (GTDB taxonomy): domain Bacteria; phylum Acidobacteriota; class Terriglobia; order Bryobacterales; family Bryobacteraceae; genus Palsa-187. Next base: position 898 of record JASHRP010000047.1, read on the forward strand.
ACACATAGCATCCCTGGCCCGGTTTAAGCTGCTGCACCTGATTCGTGGTCATAGCGTGCAACAGCCGCGCCCGATCCTCTCCGGTGACGCGAAGCCGGCCACGGTGCGAGAGATCGAGCCAGGCCGCACCCCCGCGAAGAGCCTCGTAGCCGGGGGCGAGGCCGCCGGAACTGGGTGTACTCGGCGTTAGAGCGTCTGTGTCGAGAGAGTGTTCCACGAAGATTGAAGCCACATTGGATAGTCCGCCGGGACTGGCCGATTGCTCAAGAAAATGTATAGCAAGGAGACAAGGATTGCACCGATTGCCACATAGGCCGGTGGTTTATTCCACTCGCGGCGATCGAACCCAATCGCCTCCACAACCCAAGTATACAATCGAGATTACATGATCCACGAGATTCTGCCCGTTGGAATGCTGCAATGCAACTGCTCGATCTTCGGAGATGAATCGACGCAGGAGGCCATCGTCGTAGATCCAGGCGATCAAATCGAAGATATTCTGTCGATTCTAACCAAGCATTCGCTGACCGTGAAAGCAATCGTGATCACCCATGCGCATATCGACCACATCGGAGGCGCGGCGAAACTCAAGGCCGCGACTGGGGCTCCGGTGTATATGAATGCGAACGATCAGGAGCTGTACGATCATCTGGACACGCAGGCCGACTGGCTCGGCATGCGGCGCGAAAGCCGTACCGAGATCGATTCGCCTGCGCGCGAAGGGGATTCGCTGACGCTCGGCGAGACCGCCCTTCACGTCCTGCACACGCCGGGCCATACCAAAGGCAGCATTTCTCTTTGGATTCCATCTGAGAATAAACTCGTGGCCGGAGACACTCTATTCAGAGACAGCATCGGCAGGACGGATCTTCCGGGCGGCGATACGCGGCAGATCCTGAGCTCGATTCATACCAAGCTGATGACGCTGCCAGAGACGGCGATGGTGATTCCTGGGCACGGTCCGAACACGACCATCGGGCGGGAGAAGGAGCGCAATCCCTTTCTACAACGATGAGCGCCCGCAAAACTAAGCCTTGCCCCGGCTCCGACGCAGGCGGGGCTCGGGACACTTCTGAAGCCGGGCCGGCCCTTTGCGGGCTACAGGGCCTTTGACCGTTTCAGCTCGGTCATGACGCTCGAGACCAATTCCTTCGCGTCCGTGATGCACTTGCTGATGAGCTGGATGTCCATGGCGGGCTTGCCGGGCTGGCGAGCGCTTTGGCAGTAAACGCCGTGCTGGCCGACCAGCACCAGAGCGTCGGTCAGCAGATCGAGAGTCACAGCCAGGCGTCCCCGCTCCAGGCCCATGCGGAACTCGTGCTCCTCAAGCTCCTGCTTGCGATCGTCATAGACGGACATGCCTCATATTACCTACTCATGCCTTAAAGCCGTCAAAGGATCTACGCGCGAGGCTCGGCGGGCCGGGGCGTAGCTGGCGGCGAGGCCGGCGGCGGCGAGCACAATTGCGACGGAGACATAGGCCACGGGATTGAACGGATCGACACCGTACAGCAGGCCGCGCATCAGCCGCGAGCAGAAGAGCGCAAGCGGGATTCCGATGGCGAGTCCGGCGATGGCGGCTCCCGAGCTCGAAGTGAGCACCAAACGGACCACCTGCCCGGGACGAGCGCCCAGCGCCATACGAATCCCGATTTCCTTGTTGCGCTGCTGAACCACGTAGGCGAACACTCCGGACATCCCGACGGTGGCGAGGATCAGCGCATAGACGCCAAGCATTCCGGCGACCTCCGCTCCGATGCGCGCGGTATGGAACCATCGATCCGCGGTCGCTTGCAGAGGCAGCGCTTGCGCGCGGGCGCGAGGCTCGATACGGGCGGCAACCGAGGTGACTACGGGCGCTCCTGACGGGGAAACCAGAATCTTCGGGATGGACGTGGATTGAAACGGAACGTAGAAGGTTGGCTCGGCCTGATCGAGGCCGTTCGTGTACGCGTCCTTCACTATGCCGACGACCTGCCGGACCCGGCCGCCCGCGGCAACCGCGGTTTGACCGATGGCAGAATCGTTGGACCAGTACTGCCGGGCAAGCGCTTGGTTCACCAGAATCGCATTGCCGGTGGAATCGCTGTTCTGGAAGTTACGGCCGGCGAGGATGGGAATCCGAAGAACGTCGAAATATCCCGAAGACACCTCCTCCCAAACAATCGGGTGAATTGCGCTCTCGGGCTGACTGGGAAGCCTGAAATCGGCCAGCCACCGGCTATTGGAAAGAGGTTCCCGGCGGGTGACGCCGAAATTCAGACCGGAGATGCCGTCCAACAAGCTCTTATCGAAGTTTCGGGCTTGCGCGGTTTGGTAGTCGCGCGCCGGCAGTTCGAAGGAGACCACCGAGACGCCGGCGATGGCGAAGCCAGGATCGTGACTGCGGAGATGCTGAACACCTTGGAAGGCGAGCCCGGCACCGATCAGCAAGACCACGCTGAGAGCGACTTGGGCGGCGAGAAGTCCGCTGCGCAGAGCCATCCTTCGGCGGGTTTGGTTGCGGGTGCCGTACAAGGCGGGAGCAAGGCCGAACCCGAAGCAAGAGAAAGCGGACAGGGAGAGTGTGTACAGCAACACGGTTCCGTCCGGGGTCAGATGAAAGCCTGGAACGTCTCCAGCCTGCGAGATGACAAAGACGGGCAGCCAGTAGGCAATCGGAAGAGCCAATCCCGCGGCCCCCAATCCCAGGATGAGGCTCTCCGTCATCAGTTGCCGCACGATGCGGGCGCGGCCGGCTCCGATCGCGCGGCGAATCTCAATCTCGAGTTGCCGCGCGCCGGCTCTTGCGATCAGCAGGTTTCCGACATTCGCGCAGGCGAGCAGGACCACCAGTGTGACGCCAATGAACAAGAGTACAAGCGTCGGGCCAGCCTGCTGCTTGTTATTGGGACCTTCGATCGCGGCGGATCCGGTGAGGGCAAAGGTCCGGCCTCCAGGAATGCCAGCTTGCGTGAAGAATTGTTTGTCGAGTACATCGAGTTCCGCCGCGGCTTGGCTGCGCGAGATTCCCGGGGCCAAGCGGCCAAGCGCCGCTTCGCAACATTGGTCCGGACGGCTCAGAACATCGTCAGCCCAGGATTCCCCGGGATGCAGCAGACGCAAAACGGGAAGCGGGAAGTAGACGTCCTCCCGGCCGCCTGACCCGGTGCCCGTGAAATCTTCAGGCGTGACGCCGACGACCGTGAAGGAGATATCGTTGGCCGAGACCTGTTTGCCCACAATGGCGGGATCGGAGTTGAAATGGTCGCGCCAGTAAGGGTAGCTGAGCACGATGACGGGCTGAGGCGCATCGGTCCGGTCTTCCTCGGGCAAAAAACCCCGGCCGAGATGCATTTGAATGCCAAGAACGCGAAAGTGGTCGCCGCCCACCAGCACCGCGTGGGACGGCTGACCGAAAGGCTCAAAACCGAAGCTCACTCCGTCGCCGAGCGTCACTCCAAATCCGGTAAAGGAGTGCGCGTGCCGCTGGAAGTACCGATATTCGGCCGTGCCGATTCCGCCGGCGCTAGCATCCGGCTGTCGTTTGTCAAAGGAGAAGATCTTCACGATTCGGGCGGGGTCGGCTACCGGCCAGGGCCGCAGAGCGATCGCGTTGAAGACCGTGAAGAAGCTAGTATTCAGCCCGATGGCGGTGCCGAGCGTAAGCAGAGCCACCAGCGTAAACCCGGGGGAGTGGCGAAGGCTGCGGAAAGCGTAGGTCAAATCCTGCCAGACGCTTTCGAGCCACGGCCAGACCCACACCGCGCGGGAGTCCTCACGGGCGCGAGTGGTGTTCCCCATAGCGCGATCATCACCGTTCATCTGGCGATGAAATTCGATCTCCTCCGCGAGATCGCGATCCATCTGGCGCTGGCGGAAAAGGTAACGAAACCGGGCGAGGAGCTTCATGCCAGGGCCTTCTGGATCGCCCCGATCATGCGCTCGAATTCGGCGCGCTCGCGTTGAAGTTGTTTGCGTCCAGACGCGGTAAGGGTGTAGTAACGTGCCCGGCGATTATTCTCCGACGCTCCCCATTCCGCGATGACCCAGCCATTGAGCAGTAAGCGCTGCAAAGCCGGATAGAGCGAGCTTTCGCCCACTTGCAGCACCTCGTCCGAGATCGACTTCAAGTGCTGCGCGATGCCATAGCCGTGCATCCGGCCTCGCGCGAGCGACTTCAGGACCAGCAGGTCGAGCGTGCCGGGAAGAAGTTCTTGATTTGCGCTTCCCATCGTCTACCGATGGAAGCAGTATGCGCAAATCATCCAAGTTTGTCAAGCCCCATCGTTAGCCGATGGGAGCGCAGACTACGGAGTCCAAGAGCCCACGGAGACCCAGCCCGAGCTGGCGCCAGGTTCAAGCGCATCCAGATACACGGTCTGAGGACTAGTAAAAGTGCTTGAGAACTGAAGGTTCACTTCGAACACAACGGAGTTCCCGGAAGGATATCCGACGGTGTAGCCGACCGCGCATTGATTGTTCGAAAGGTTTGCCGAAGAGCCGATGCCCTTGGAACTAGCGGAGGTCCCCGCGTTGTTATAGAGACTGACGGTCGCGGCGGCGACGTTGTAGGTCAGGTAACAGGCGTTGGCGATGTTGGAAGGCGCACCGGATGTAATCAGCATCGACATGCCGGAGATATTCGCGGACGACGTTGAATCGGAGACCGTGAACGTGAAACTCGGGGATAAGCCGGAGCCGGAGGTGGGGCTGACGGAATTCGCTTCCGGAGCTCCGCCGGTCACCGTCCAGCCTCCCACCGTGACCCAGCCGGAGTTTATGCCCGGTTCGACGGCTTCCAGGTATATATTCTTGGCGCCGAAATAGTTCGCGTTGAACGTCAGATCGACGGTCACTACCACCGAAGTGACGCCGATTACCACTGTCGAATCTGAAGCCTTGAGGGTACATTGGCTGTTCGAGACGATCTGCGTCCCTCCCGGCGTCACGGGCGACGCGCCGTTCGCCGGATTATCGTAGGCGAGGGAGATGGTGTTGGCAGTGCCATCGTAAACCACGTAGCACGCGTCGGTGGTGTTGAGCGAGGACGAAACCAAGGCGGCGAGGCCAGTAATAAAACCGGCTCCGCCGGCGTCGGAGACGGTGAAGCTGAAGCGCTGGCTCGGCCCGGTTCCCGAAGAAGGCGATACCGAATTGGCCACGGGGTCGCCGCCAGCCGCGATGGTGTAGGTTCCCATCTGCACCCATCCGGTTTCGTAGATGCCGCTTTCCGAGCCGAACATGTAAATGTTCTTCGGCCCGCTGAACGGTCCACTAAATGTCAATGCGACTGTAAGTATGTAGGACAAGCCGGAGACAGTGAGGGACGTTGCACCGACCGTGCACTGGCTATTGGACAGCGAGGCGGTGGAGCTGATCGGCTTGCTGTTGGAGCCTGCGCCGTTATCGTAGGCGAGCGCCACCGTGCCGGCGTTGGTGTCGACGATGATATAGCACGCACTGGTGAAGCTCAACGAGGTGTTGAACAACATTGCCATGCCGGTTATATTCAACGCATTTTGCGTATCGGAGAAGACGAAGGTGAAGGCCTGGCTGGAGCCGAGGCCGCTGTTGGGAGAGACGGAGCTGGCGGTCGGCTGAGGCGGTGGAACCGTGGCGGTCCACGTTCCGCTGGCTACCAGGCCGGTCTCGTTTCCATTGACGTCGGCGGCGTACAGATAAACCGTGTCGTTGCCGCTGAATCCGGGCTGAAATGTCAGTGAGATCACCATGGTCAGAGTATTTCCGGATTTCGTTACGTAGCTGCCGGAGCCGTTCAGATTACATTGACCGTTCTGCACCGTTCCGCCTCCCGGATTGGCAAGCGATGATCCTGAACTGGCAATATCATTCGCCAGTGCGAATTGGTTGCTCGCCAGCGAGTAGGTCACCTGGCAGCCGTAATTCGAGGACGCCGTCGTGTTAACGAGAATTGTCGTCGAGGCGAGCGCTGAAAAGCCCGCGGGATCGGAAAACGTGGCCGTCAACGAAGCCGTGTTCCCGGAACCGGAGCTCGGCGAAACGGAGCCTACAGCCGGGAGCTGCGGCGCGACGGTTGTGACTCCGAAGCGCGCGAGCCATCCCACCGCACCGCCTGAGTTGGCCGCTTGGATGGGATCGAGCGTGGTCAGATCGAGTGAGCCGGTCTGCCCGCCCACGTACATGTTCCCGCTGGGGTCGAGCGCGATCGCGTTGGCCGAATCCGACCCTGTGCCTCCAAAAAACGTTGAAAAACCCAGCGAATTGCTCGATGGCGTGAGGACCGAGACGAAGGCGTCGTAAAGCCCGTTGAAGGTGCTTTGCACGGGAGCGACGGTCGGGAAATCGAATGAGGAAGTGTATCCCGCAACGTAGGCGCTGCCGCCGCTGCCAACTGCAATGCCGTTGGCCCAGTTGAACGCGCTTCCTCCCAGCAGCGTGCAGTAGACAAGCGCGCTACCTGCCGGGTTTACCTTCGCGACGAACGCATCTTCAACCGAGGTGAATTGCGTTTGAAACGCCCCGGCAGTGACGGGGAAGTTGGTTGAATTGGTCGCACCGGCGATATACGCGTTGCCGCTCGAATCGACCGCGATCGCGTTGGCTATTTCCGGCGATCCGGTTCCGCCTCCGCTTCCGCCGAGATAGGTGCTGTAGAGAATTTGCGAGCCGGAGGCACTGAGCTTGGTGAGAAACGCGTCCTCCGACCCGCCATTGGCGGCTTGAATAGGGGCAACCACGGGAAAATTCGTGGACGTGGTTCCTCCCGCGATATACGCATTGTTGCTGGAATCAAGCGCGATTGCGGATGCCTGATCGACTCCCGAGCCGCCCAGGAACGTGCTGTAGACCATGGCTCCGGCGGAGCTGAGCTTCGTGACGAACGCGTTCTGATTGCCGCCGAAGGTGGATTGCGCCGCGCCGAGGATCGGAAAATTGGCCGACATCGTGGCGCCGGCGATGTAGGCATTTCCAGACGAATCGGCAGCGATGCCGTAGCCCCAATCCTCATTCGTCCCGCCGAGATAAGTGCTGTATATCAACGTATTCCCGATGGCGCTGAGTTTGAGCGCAAACGCATCGCGACCTCCGCCAAGCTTCGAACTGATCGGCGACATCAACGGAAAGTTCGTCGACGCCGTCGAGCCGGTAACGTAGGCTTCGCCCGAGCTATCGATCGCGATGGCTGCCGCGCGGTCGTCGCTGTTTCCTCCGATGTAGGTTGCGTAGAACAGCGAGGTCCCCTCAGGATTGAGCTTGGCAACGAAGGCATCCACTCCGCCGCCGCTCGATGGCTGCTCGGGCGCGACGATGTTGAAGTTGGTCGCCTCAGTCCAGCCGGCCACGTAGAGATCGCCGGACGAATCCGCGGCCAGGCCGGTGACGGCGCTCATCCCGCTGCCGCCGAGATACGTGGCATAGGACAGCACCGGATCGATCACCAACGGAAGGGAGCGATCGTACGCGCCGATGCTAAATCCCACCCTGTGCGCATCGAACAGCACGTATCGTCCGGGGATCGATGAGCGCCCAGCGGCATTCCGTTGATAGAGTACGGGCGCCTCCTCGCGCAGTTCGGCGTGATCTTCGCGAATGAGCAGGTCGCCATTCGGTTCGATGGAGATTTGGTCTGCCCCTGCGTATTCAAGACGAATCCGATCCGGATCCGCGCCCGGCGCGACCAGGAACTCGGACTTGATGCGCTGGCCCGATGCTCCGTAAGTCAGGTCGATTCCGGGATAAAGATTTCGATAGCGAATTTTTCCGTAAACCGGCAGGCCGGTTCTCCATTGCTCCTGCTCATTGCCGATTAAGAAATTCGCCGACGCATCCAGGCGCTCCTCACCTTGAATCGTGGCAGCAGGATTCGAACCCTCGAACCTTACACGCAAGGTGACTGGGCCTGCATGAAAAATCGCCGCGTCGGCGGTGAACCCGGCATGTAGCTCGGGCGTGTCGACCATGAAGCTCACGCTTTCCGCTGCTTGTCCGGCATTCGGGATGAAGAACACCGGGAGCACGCCGGGCTTCTGCCCTAGCACCCTCACGGCGGCGAACAAGATCACTCCGACGGCGTCCAGCTTTCTCATTTTCTTTCCCGGTCCTCGCTGGGTAAGTGGATCGGTGGCGATAAGAAACGGCTGTATAT
>JASHRP010000461.1 GCA_030037375.1 Bryobacteraceae bacterium
GTTACCGGGCCGTCTTTATCGCGGACCACGACTTCGACCTGCACAAGGCGAGTGCCGGTGCGGATGACAGCGGGCTGCTGAGCGAAGCTTATGCAGACTGCAATGAACCCAAGCACTGCAAGCCGGCATGCCATGGGAGAACGATACTACGATTTACTATCGTATGTCAACGCCGTGCGCATGCCCGAGAGAAGCGGGCATCTCTCTCCGATTTGCTTCCAACAGAATGACCGGGCAGCCGTAGATGTATGCGCGGCATGGCGGCGATGAATTCACGTCTCAAGCAGCTATTGCCGTTCGTACACGAGAGCGCCCCAGGCGCGGGGATATGCGACGGGCTCGAAGTCGCCGATTTGGCGGGTCACGCGGTAATGCTGCTTGACCCAGGCGAGGATCCGTTGACCGTAGTCGATGCCGAAGACGGGAAGGCCGAACTCGGTGGTGGAACGGTCCGTGATGAGGATGTAGCGCGGGTTGGCGCGCTCCAATTCCGCGAGATAGTCCGATGTGGCTTTGCCGGGCGCGAGCACCTGCGGCAGAACCAGGTACCAACGGCTGGGCGCTAGGGTTCCGCTCAAGAAATAAAGCGAGGTGTCTTCGGGCAGGATCACCACGCTCTGTGAGGCTTGCTTTGCTGCTTCGAGAAACGCGAGCGCTTGAGAGAAGCCGCGACCGAGCTCGGGCGAAGCGTAGAGCAGCCCTCGTTCGGAGGAGATTGGATAGGATCGCTGACGGATCGGGTAGCGCTCGAGCGTCAGCGCGAGCGTGGAGAGGCACAGCACGAAGGCGAGCATTGCGCCGAATGCGCCAGTCAGATCGACGGAGAATCGTGCGGAGGCGCGGCATAACGCGACCAGCCAGGCCAAGTAGACCAGCACGTCGAAAAACATCGAGTAGCCCCAGGGCGTGATCTTGGTGAGCGCCCTGATGCCGCATGCGGCAGCGATAACCGCGAGAAGGACGGCGGAGGAGAACTCGGCTGGACGGGAGCGACGCCCGGCGCATGCGAGCGCGGCAAGAAGCAAACAGGTCCAGATCATGCCGCTGTTGAAGAAGAGCGGGCGGAGAATTTTGATAGACTCGCGGTCGGCCCAGAGAGTGAATCGCTCGGTGGCGCCCGTGAGCGAGACAAAAAAATGAACGAGACAAAGTCCCAGCGCCAGAGCGGGCAGGAGGCGGCCAGCCCACTTGAATCGAGAGGCAAGCGCGATGCAAGCGGCGACGCCGAGAAAACCGGCGAGACCGCGGGCGATCGATAGGGCTAATGCTTGCTGCGCCAAATCCAAGCCCGTGGTGCGATTCCATAGCGCGGCGAAGTGTTGCTGGTAGTGAGAACCGGGAAGAAGCGAGAGGTTTTGCCCCAGCAGCAGATCGGCTCCGGCGGCGTGGAGGTACCAGCCGTAGATTCCGGCGGCGAGAATGGCTCCCGGAAGGAATGCGCATAGAAGCTTGGCCGAGGCGCTCAGGGATTTCGTCTCGAAGGCTCGGAGGGCCAGCGCCGCGGCGAGGCAGGCGTAAGCCGCGAGGCCGAACTCGACCTTTGTGAGAGCCATCAGGCCCGCGACCGAGCCGGCGGCGATCTGCAAGAGTGCGCCGGGCACGCGATGCTCCCGCAGAAGCAGCCACAGCAGGAGAACCGAGAACATCGATCCGTATGCGGCGGAATAGGAGTAGGGCAGGATGTAGTTGAACAAATCCGCCTGGAAGGCTTGCACCAGGAACGCGAATACGGCCGCGAAGCTCAGCGACGGAGGGAGGAACGATCGGCCGACTGAGTAGAGCAGAAGCGTGATTGCGATAACGATGGAGAGACCGGATGCTAGCAACACGCCGAGATGAATGCCGAAGATTCGGAATAGCGCGGCGTGCCAATGGGGGATGAGAGGGCCGTAGGGGTACCAAAGATCGAAGTACAATTTCTTGCCCGCGACGATCGCGGCGGGGACGTACAGCTCGCGGCCGGAATCGACGGGCAGATAACCCCACTTGCGCCAGGTCACGGCGCATAGCGCGGCAAGAGTAAGTAAGAGGCTCGCTACAGCGAGCCAGTCGGATGGATGCTTGACCCGCGGCAAGCTTCAATCATATAGAAGCGGGCGATTGCCGATCGGCAGCAGGTTCAATCGCGACGGCTGCTTAATTCTTGGCGACTGACGGAGCTGGTTGCGCTGAAGGGGCTTCACTCATCTGGAACGGAACGCTGGCGGCGATACCCATGACGATGGACGAAAATTTGTAACCGCCGGGCGCGGCGTCGCGGATGATTTTGCGGACCGTCGGCAGATCGTACGGTTCGAGGTTGCGGCCCAGCGCGTAGATCAGCATCTTCTCGGTCATGGTCTGGACGAACTGCTCCGGCCGCTTCATCAGAGCGTTGCGGAGATCGTCGGGACCGTTGACCGGAGTGCCGTCGACAAGCTTGCCGGAGGGATCGATGCGCGTGCCCGCGAACTTATCTTTATCGCGCCACGCGGCCACGGTGTCGAAATTCTCAAGCGCGAAGCCGAGCGGGTCCATGATGCCGTGGCAGCCGTTGCAGGCCGGGCTAGCGCGATGCTGCTCCAGGATCTCGCGCACGGTGTGCGCCTGCTCGCCCTCTTTGTTCTCTTTGAAGGGAGGAACGTTGGGCGGGGGCGGGGCGGGTGGCGTGCCGGTGATGCTCTCGAGGATGAATGCTCCGCGAAGAACTGGAGACGTCCGGTTCGGATACGCAGTGACCATGAGGATCGCGCCCTTGCCGAGCAAGCCGTAGCGTTTGGAATCCGAGAGCGTGACGCGGCGGAACTCATCGCCAAAAACGTCGGGGATGCCGTAGTGGCGGGCGAGCCGCTCATTCGCGAAGGTGTAATTCGACGTGAGCAGATCCAGCACGCTGCGGTCTTCGCGGAAGATGCTGCCGACCCACATCTCCATTTCGCGTTTGAACGCGGCACGGAGGT
>JASHRP010000462.1 GCA_030037375.1 Bryobacteraceae bacterium
GACGTCCTTATCGTCGTGGGACCGGTTAGCGAGAACATGCGCGGACCGCTGCTTAAGACCTACGAAGCCATGCCAAATCCCAAGCGCGTAATTGCCGTAGGTGCGTGCGCGATCACCGGGGGAGTATTTGAGCGCACGTTCATGTCTGCGGGAGGAGTTGGATCGGTACTTCCGGTCGATCTGGACGTTCCGGGCGAACCCCCTCCACCGCTCGCCATTCTGCATGGGCTGCTTGTCGCCACGGGGAGGAAGCAACCAGTCCCGCACGAAATGCTAGCCGCTGGAGCGCTGAAATGACGACTGCGATAGGGGGCATTCTTCTCTCCTTTTTCGCGCTTTGTGGGTCGGGCCTGGTACTATCGCAGGCCGGCAAACGCCATGCGGCCATCATCATTGCTTGGCTGGGAACGTTGTGCTCCGCGCTGCTGATGTCCGCCTCTGCGCTCCGCTTGATTGGCGGTCAGGATTTCGACGTGTCGCTGTGGACGTTGAATGGCTGGGGAGCGCTGTCTCTCCACCTCGACGCATTATCCGCGGTCTTTCTCTTCACTGCGGGGCTGGTGTACCTCTCGTGCTCGTTTTTCGCGCCGGATTATCTTCTGCACTACTTCCAAGGTCGCTATCCCGCCGGACGGTTCGGTGCGCTTCACTTCGCTTTGATGGGGCTGGTTGTGCTGGTTCTAATCGCGGGAGATGCGCTCACATTCTTGTTGAGCTGGGAATGCATGACACTCCTCATCTACTTGCTAGTGAATTATGAGCAGCATGAGCATTCCGATTCAAACGCTGGGTACATCATGCTGGCCATGAGCGAGGCTGGGTTTTTAGCTGTCGTCGTTGCTTTTCTCATCGTCGCGTCACACGCCGATGGCTTCTCATTTCCCGCGCTTCGGTCTGCGTCAGGTGGTCTTTCCAGTTTGGGTAGCTCGGGTGTTTTCGTCCTTGGATTTCTCGGATTCGGAGTCAAGGCAGGGCTGGTGCCGGTGAACTTCTGGTTGCCCCGTTGCTACACCGCTTCGCCGCCTGCATTCGTTCCGGTCCTGGCGGGGGTAACTTTAAACCTCGGCCTTTACGGAATTGTCCGTCTGAATGGAGACCTCGCTCCCGGGCACAGCCTCGGGGCGGGCCTGGCAGCTCTTATTGTCGGAAGCATTACGGCCCTTGTCGGCATTCTCTACGCGACAACGGAGAACGATCTGAAGACGATGCTCGCTCACAGTTCCATCGAGAACGCAGGCATTATCGTAGCCGGTTTCGGCGCGTTCCTCGTGTTCCGGAATTCCGGCGACGCTGTACCCGCTGCGATTGCTCTAACGGCCGCGTTGTACCACATGGCGAACCATGCGGTTTACAAGGCTTTGCTGTATCAAGGAGCAGGACACATCGAAGCTTCGACCGGTACGCGCGACATGGACCGCCTGGGTGGGCTCATTCGCCTGCTCCCGGCCCTCTCGGTTGTTTTTCTTGTGGCTTGCCTGGCAATTTCTGCCGTACCGCCTTTCAACGGCTTCGTAAGCGAATGGATGACCCTGCAGACATTCCTGCGAAGCGCGTTGCTTCCTTCAGCACTAGTGAAGGTGGTATTCGCGCTCTGTGGCGCGATCCTCGCGCTGACGGCGGCGCTGGCCGTGACATGTTTCGTCAAGACGTATGCGATGACTTTTCTTGGGATTCGACGCGGAGAGTGGAGGCCCAACAGTATCCTTCCTGCTCGCAACGCCCGCTTCTCTCTGACGGTTTTGGCGGTTTCATGTTTGTTGCTCGGCATTCTGCCGACGTACGTAATTCCTGCGTTGGATCGCGCAGTTCAACCATTGGCAGGTGTCAGTGCGACTGCTGCCCTAGTCCCGCCCTTCTTTACAGCCACTTCTGCGAACCAAGAACTGCCTGCGGGGTTTCTACAAGACTTCCACAACTTGGGAGCACAGACTGGAGCGGGAGTGATCCCCGGCCGCGGGCTCGTGATCCTTTTGCGAGGCTCGGAACAGAATCCGATTGTGTTCGCGATGTCGCCATCGTACAGCCTCATTGCTTTGGGGGTTCTTTTGCTGCTGGCCTGGTTTGTCGTCGGCCGTTTGACTCGTCAACGTGTGACCTCAAGGCAGGAACTCTGGGCGGGAGGTCTCCCACGGCTGTTGCCGGAAATGACCTATACGGCGACCGGCTTTTCGAATCCGGTACGCGTGGTCTTCCAGGCGATTTTCCGTCCCAACATCGTGGAAGATACGCGGGAGACCGTCAGCGTCCATTTCCGGACCGCGATATTGCGGCGGCGCGATGAGACCCATCTGGTCGACCGCTTGTTTCTCCACCCAATAGGCGACGCAATCAGTTGGGTTGCGCGGTCCGTGGCCACGATGCACCATGGAAGGCTAAACGCGTACGTCAGCTATTTTTTGGGATTTCTCGTGCTGATCCTGTTCTTATATCGGCTCACATAACCGCGAGCGTCCGCTATTCGTCCGTCACGCAGCCGAGGTTCGCGCTCTTGACCAGTCGAATGTACTTGGCGAGCGTACCGCGATTCGCCTTGTAAGGGGGCATTTTCCAGCCCCTTCGCCGGTCCTCAATCTCACTATCCGAAAGATCCACTTGAAGCAGGTTTGAGGTAGCGTCGATCATTACTCGGTCACCATTACGGAGTAGCGCGATCGGACCGCCCTCCTGCGCTTCTGGCGTGACATGGGCAACGATGAAGCCGTGGGACCCGCCGGAAAATCGGCCATCGGTGATCAAGGCAACATCTTTTCCAAGTCCGGCCCCGACTACGGCGGAAGTGGGCGTCAGCATTTCAGGCATGCCCGGGCCGCCCTTGGGGCCTTCATACCGGATCACGATGACATCGCCTTTCGCGATGTCCCGCTGCTCCAGCGAATGAAGCATCTCCTCCTCCGAGTCGTATACTCGCGCCGGTCCCGAAAAGCGTAGCCCCTCTTTGCCGGTGATTTTGGCAACCGCGCCTTCCGGCGCCAGGTTTCCCTTCAGGATTTGAATGTGTCCGGTCGCCTTTAGAGGGGCTGAACGCGGCTGCAGGATCGTTTGGCCTGGTTTCAGATCCGGGAGATTCTCGACATTCTCCTGGAGCGTCCGGCCCGTAACCGTTAAGCATTTCCCGTTCAACAGACCCTCTCGGAGCAGCATCTTTATCACCGCGGGGATGCCCCCAGCCGCGTGAAGATCCTCCATGACATAAGGGCCGCTAGGTTTAAAATCGCCGAGTAATGGGGTACGTTCGCTCACCCGTTGGAAATCGTCGATGCCGAGCGGCACGTCGACGGAGCGCGCCATTGCGATTAGATGAAGCACGGCGTTGGTTGAGCCGCCCAATACATTTACCAGAACCATGGCGTTCTCGAATGCTGCTCGGGTCATAATCTGACTCGGCTTCAAGTCGAGTTCCAGCAAATTCTTGATGGCGGCTCCGGCGCGGAAACATTCGTCGAGTTTCAAAGGGTCCTCGGCGGGCGTCGATGAGCTGTACGGAAGGGACATTCCCAAAACCTCAATGGCGGATGCCATCGTGTTCGCTGTGTACATTCCGCCACAAGCACCTGCGCCGGGACAAGCGTGCCGGACCACTTCGGCGCGCTCGCCCTCATCGATCGTGCCTGAGAGATATTGTCCGTAGCTTTGAAACGCCGAAACTACATCCAGCTTTTTCCCGGCAGCCAAGCCCGCTCGGATCGTACCGCCGTAGATCATGAGCGCCGGCCGGTTCAGGCGGCCCATCGCCATGAGGCACCCAGGCATATTCTTGTCGCATCCCGGAATCGAGATGTTCGCGTCATACCATTGAGCTTCCATGGTGGTCTCGATTGAGTCGGCGATGAGATCGCGCGACTGCAATGAGAAACTCATGCCATCCGTGCCCATCGAGATCCCGTCGCTTACTCCGATTGTGTTGAAGCGCAGGCCCACTAAGCCGGCCGCGGCGACCCCCTCTTTGACCTTGGCCGCCAGATCGAGCAAGTGCATGTTACACGGATTGCCTTCGAACCACATGCTGGCGATTCCCACCTGCGGTTTATTCAGATCCTCCGGCCGAAGTCCGATGGCATGGAGCATGGCTTGCGAAGCTCCCTGCGATTTCGGCTGTGTAATGCGCGAGCTGTAACGATTCAGTTGCTTGTCCATGGTTCCTCGTTCTAATGTTCTTGGTTCTCAATCCGCAGGGGCTACGCGTGTGGCGGAGGAACGTTCTCAGGCAGACTATGCACCAGCCGAATGATTTCGGCATCGGACAGAACGATGAGGCCGTTCTGAAGCATTGGTCTAATTGCCTCGATTGCAGCGTCGATCTTCTCCGGCTTATCGATCACAGAGA
Source organism: Bryobacteraceae bacterium (assembly GCA_030037375.1). Taxonomy (GTDB): domain Bacteria; phylum Acidobacteriota; class Terriglobia; order Bryobacterales; family Bryobacteraceae; genus Palsa-187. Next base: position 4,325 of record JASHRP010000462.1, read on the forward strand.
TCATTACCGGCAGGTCGTGATGGAAGTGCAGAGGAAGTGATCGATGCGTCTGACCCTTGGCGCCGTAGCCGAGTATTCCTCGATAGACGGTCGCCCCGGCCACATCCATCATCCGGAGTTGTTTCAACACTGCCTCGTAAAGAGCCTCGTCTTTCCACCGATCCGCTTCTCCAAGAAAGACGCGCATCATCTTGGCGGGACCGCGTATCTCGGAGTGCGGCCTCGGCTCACTGGATGGGTGTTCCTGCATTACGTCTTTGACGACTGTCGTATCCTGCACTTCGATGAGGCCATCTTGAACCATGTCATAGAGCGTCGGGAGGACTTCATTGACCCGGCTTTCGGAGTCGACAAACTCGATCCGGATCGGCATGTGCTGCATCGTAGCCTCCATCTTGAAGCTGTGCCGCAAGTGATGGGCTCCGAAACCTTGGATAGGGCGCAGCACAGTCGCGCCCGCTACGCGCTTATGCTCAAGAAAGTCGAAGACGGCGCTCCACAGCAACCTGCCGTGATAGTGAGTGTCCTCATTGACGTATATTGTGACCTTCTTGGCCGGGCCTTTGGGAAGCACACATTCTCCTTCTCGGTCGCAAGCATCGAGTAGGAGTCATTGGTTGCCGGAAAGCAACGTAAGGCGAACCCCACCGCCAACGTACAGGCTAACGCACGACGCGTTTCACAGGCAAGAAAAGTTGAACAAAATTCAACTCCTTTCGGATTCCTGTTCGTCCAGCCATCTCTGGAGGCCCGGATGCAGCAAGAGCCTGCCCATGTCCTCCCGCGTGAACCATCCGGTGGCGTCGGTTTCCTGCACGCAATAGGAAGGGAACGGGCGGTCGACTTCGGCCATCACGATATGAAACTGCCAGTTCCCGCCGCAGTCCTGCACCTGGACGCCCGTCACCCGATACGGCGGAAGCGGGCCGACTTCCTCCTTCGCTTCTCTTTTCGCCGCTGCCTCGGGTGTTTCTCCTTCCCGGATGGCCCCGCCGGGTATGCCCCATCTGCCCGCGTAATCCTTCGATTTCGACCGTTGTTGCAAAAGATAACTCGGCTCCCCCTGCTCGGGACTATAGCGGAACAGGAGCCCCGCTCCGCCGAGTCTTCCCCAATGGACATGGCCCTTCTCGCAAACTGTCCACAGGTCCATGCACCATTCTTGCCCGTCCAGCGATTCCGACGCTGGACTTGAACAGGTCTCAAGTCGGCTTCTGCTGCACGGTGAATACCGATTCGCGATAAAGGCTCTGGCTCATAAGCGGCGCTTTCGGGACGCGGTATACGTGCCAGACTGCCTTTTGGGAACTAAGCCGGCCTTGATCCTGCTCCGTATCACCAGATACCACGGCAACATGACGAACCACAGAAGGTACATGACGTTGAACAGGATCATTGGATGAAGGGAGATCCACGTTTTGTAGGCTTGGAGATTGATGTGAACGGAGTCGACGGCCGCCCAGGTACTCGTCAGGAGGATCAACAGAATCGCCAAGGCCGCGAATTGGCCCTCGTAGGCAAGGAGCACGAAGATTGCGATCAGACCGGCAGCCATCAAGACGGTTGTGACATCTAAGGGGGGTTGCGACGGACCTGCAAGGCGAATCATTTTAGTCGCAAAGATTCGCCAAACGGGAGTCGCGCCACAAGTCGGAGGCTGGCACCGCGGCGTCGGAGTATTGGACGAGCCGGACTTCGCCGATGAGACCCGTGGGAGTGCTAGCGTTGTGCATTGGGGATACCAATTCAGGTAGGAGTCATCTTCCCCAATGCGGGGCGGTTACCGGCGAACCCCAACGCCTTGCATACTGTTTATCCCATCACAGAGCCTGTTGTCAAGGTATTTGAAGAACAGGCATTGACTACCATCAAGAAACGCGTTCATAATGGCTCAGGCGTTGGAGTTCGCCTCTAATTGCCCCCACCCGGGGGAAGATGACTCCTACCAGGGCTGTTCTCTGGTGGAACTCATCGTCCTCCGCATGTGTTCCCCAGAGAAGCCTTGTAAGAATCTTTTACGCATTCGCAATGCGAGCGTCAGGAGGCTTACGTGCGGGAGGACGGCAAAGAAACATTTCAAGCTCGATACATACATGTGCCTGCTCGATCGGCGCGAAGCGATACCGGAGCTATTGGTTATCGAGTAACTTATGAGGACGGCACGTCTTTCGTTCAGGGCCCTGCACGCCCTCTCTTCACACTTTTCTTGAAGGACCCGGGACAGCTTGAACGATTTCTCCATTCGGATCTCTACTCTGCCGCTGAAGCTTTCCTCCGAGGAGAGGTGGATATTTGTGGCGACATTATCGCCGCAGTTCGATTCAAAACGGGCGCAAGCCCCAAAGGCTTCAGACACTCGCTTGCATCCCTTACCGCGCACGTAGCTCCCCGACCTATTGAATCCTGGATTCAGTCACCTCGCCGAGCCGCCCGGAACATCCGCTTCCACTATGACCGCTCAAACGAGTTCTACCGCGCATTTCTCGATTCGCGGATGGTTTACTCGTGCGCCTATTTCAAGAATGGCCCGCAAGACAGTCTTGACGACGCACAATTGGCGAAGCTGGATCATATTTGCCGGAAGCTCGATTTGCGGCAAGACGATCAATTCCTCGACATTGGATGCGGCTGGGGAGCGCTCGTGGTCCGCGCGGCCGAAAGATACGGAGCGTCCGCGACCGGTTGCACCCTTAGTCTCCGGCAGGACCTATTCACGGCCAATCTCATCTCCGAAAAGCGGCTAGACCATCGGGTTCGGATTCTCGAATCTGACTACGCCAAACTCAGTGGGCAATTCAACAAGGTTGCATCAGTCGGCATGTTCGAGCATGTCGGGCGTCACCGTCTACGGCGATATTTTCGCAAGGTCTTCAGTCTTCTCAAGGAAGATGGAATGTTTCTGAACCACGGGATCGTCCGCCCAGAGGGAGCCACGGACGGTCCCGAAACGCGTTTTCTTCAAAGCAAGGTTTTTCCCGGGGGCGAACTGGCGACCCTTTCGACAGTGATTCGAGAAGCAGGACGGGCGGGGTTCGAGGTCCTGGACGTTGAGAATCTCCGGCCGCACTACGCACTAACCTGCCGATGCTGGGTTGAACGGCTTCAGCGAAACATCGAAGAATGTCTCAAACACGTCGACCGCCAAACGTACCGCACATGGCTGCTCTACCTCGCGGGCTCGGCAATCAGCTTCGAAAAGGGCGCGACTGATGTGTGCCAGGTGCTGATGGCTAAGCGGCGCGGAGCGACTTTCCGGCGGCTGACTCGCGATTACATCTATGCCTGATTCGGTTGTTCCAGGTCCGACTCCAACAGAGAATCAAGTACTGGATGGAGCTCAGACAACAATGCCACCACCTTCGGACGTGCTTCGTGAGTACGCGCATCTGAAGTTAGACCTCGGTGGGATTGTCCGCTCACTGCTTCGTGCCGCGGAGCAGCGTCACGGCGATATCTCCGTTCAGAATTGCCGACGGCTCTTGGCACGACTGGCGGAAGATCGATTTAACCTCGCCGTGGTCGGTCAATTCAGCAGGGGAAAAAGCTCCCTTATGAATGCTCTGCTTGGATCGGAGAAGTTACCGACCGGAATTCTTCCCCTGACTTCTGTGATCACGACGGTGAGTTATGGAGAAACCGAAAAAGCACTGCTCCAGCGCGAAGGATGGACCTTGCCCCAAGAGATCACGCTGGATCAACTCCCGGAATACGTCACGCAATCGCAAAATCCAGGCAACGAAAAGCACGTCATATTGGCGGAGGTTCAGCTCCCCCACGAGCTTCTTCGCATGGGCGTGCACTTTATCGACACGCCAGGCATCGCGTCGGCAATCGCAGCAAACACCAGGACTACACGGCGGTTCTTGCCTGAGATCGATGCGGCCATCCTCGTGACGAGCTTCGAGTCGCCGATGGCGGAGGCAGAAATTCGTTTCTTGCGCGAATTGCGCGAGCACGTTCGAAAGGTGTTCGTCGTCGTCAACAAATTGGATTTGGCTGGGAGTCAAGAACGGCAGACCGTGCTGGATTCCGTGGGCGAAACCGCTCAACAGATCTTCCCGGATGCTCAAGTGGGGATTTTTGCGATATCCGCGAAGCTGGCGCTTCGCGGAAAGAAAAATCATTCGGGGGAAGAAGTCACTCAAAGCGGCATTTTAGCCCTGGAGGATGCGTTGTCGACTTTTCTTCGAAAGGACAAAGCTCGGGAGTTCCTACTTCGTGCCGCGGCCCGCGCCGGGCAGATTGCTCGCCAGCAGGAGCAGTCAATTGTGATTGCCGAACGGGCGCGTAACCCTGAGGATGCCGCTGTAATCGAACGGCGCGTTGACGAGCTGTCAAGAGGCGTCTCTCACGATCGCGAAATGATGACATTTTCGATGCGGCGGCGGCTGCCACATTTGTTCTGCGAACGCTGCGCCGCCATAACGCCGCTGTGGACGGCCGCGGACGAAGCGCTACTTGGCCGAGAGATCGAGGGTTGGCTATCCCGTGAGAACGGCGGGATGCCCGGCAAGACGTTTCGAGACTTCCTTACATCTCGACTGCAGCAAGTCGCTGAGAACTGGCAGTTCCTCCATCGAATTCAGATTGAACGAATCTTTCAAGAACTGACGAGCGGCGAAAGCAGCGCCATAGATGGCCTCGCAAAACGGATCGAAGATCTGGCCGGTAGTATGCTGGGCATAAAAACTGATGTATCCCTGGCCGGACCTCTGGACTCGCGCCAATTGGCATTTCCTGAACTTGACTTGTCACTTGCGGAGGTAGCCGTGCCTTGGTGGTACGAACTTATTCCGCCGGGGCGGTTGCGCAATTACTTGGTGCGCCGCTGGTGCAGTCACACGGAATTCGGCACCCTCTACCGCCAAGCAGTATCCGAATCACTTGGAGCGGGGATGAATGAGTGGATCGGAGCTGTGGATGCCGATTTGGAACGTCGCACGGAACGAGCAGGGAAACAGATCACTGCTCTCTTGCATCAAGAGCCAGCGTCCGCGGACTTAGTCGAGATTCGGCAGTTAATCGAGCGTGTACACGACTTCGAAAGAGCGGTGTCGTCCTGTGAAGGGACGATTTCGCTGGGGGAGCCTCGGACGTTCGCGCATCTGACCGGAAGTGAAGACCGGCCCGCAGTGCGCCCGTGCTCGATTTGCCGGCGGATTGAGAGGACTCTCGACGAATTCATGGCTCACCGCCAATACGAACTCAGCATAAGCGAGAGCGAGCAAAGCAGCCATGCGTCAAGATCGGGCTTCTGCCCGCTTCACACATGGCAGTATGAAGCGATCTCGTCTCCGCAAGGCGTGTGTGCGTCCTACGCAGATTTGCTGATTCTGTATGCGACTCGAATGCGTTTGCTAGCTCGGGATTGTGCGTCCGTCGAAGCAATGGCTGCCGGCATCCGCCTTATCCTCCCAACCAGTAAATCGTGCGAGGCGTGCCAGCTAATCACATCAACGGAACGCGCGTCCTCTCACGAGCAAGCCCGCCAACTCGGCACGAAAGATGATCAGCCGAGCCTCTGCGCTTTCCATCTCCAAGCGGTCTTGGTCGCCAGTCCGGATCTGAAGGCGGCCGCGGCGCTCTTGCTGCGAGAGGCGAGCATGTTTGACCGTCTTGGGGAGGATATGCGTAATTACGTGCTAAAGCATGGAGCCCAGCGTCGCAATCTGTCTACTAATGCCGAGCAAGATGCGGCCACCGCGGGCTTGGCTCTCTTAGTGGGTACCGGGAATTTAGTCGGCGCACGAAGGATCGAATGAGGCGCTTCCTGTATGCTCAATGCTTTCGGTTTGACGAGTATAGGCTGTAGGCGATCGAACAATGAGGACTCGTTTGTCCTGGCCGGTGACGCACAGCTCTGCGTGGTGTCCGACGGAATGGGCGGCGCGCAGGCAGGTGAGGTAGCAGCCCAGTTAGCGGTCGACGCGGTTTTATCGCATATTCGGCAGAGCGAATCGCGGAACGCAGCAACACTAGTTGCCGCTTTCAACGCGGCGCATAACCGGGTAGCCGCCGCAAGCCTTGTACCAGACCGTAAGGGGATGGGTTGCACTCTTGTTGCCGCACTCATTGACCGTATGATGCTGTTTTTGGCCAATGTTGGGGACAGTAGAGGATATGTCTTTTCGCACGGGACCTGCCAGCACGTGACCGCTGACCAAACTTGGATCAATGAGGTCGGTCGAAGGCTGGAAATTCCAGATGCTGAGTTGAAGCAGCACCCGTAACGGCATGTTCTCACTGTCGCCGTCGGTGCCGCTGAAGTTTTTCGTGTGAATACCTACTCACTACCGATCGCAAAGGACATGCAGATTCTGCTGTGCACAGACGGACTGCACGATGTCGTATCCGGCGAGGATATTCAAAAGATTATGCTTTCGGCCCAGCCCGCCGAGGGCAGGTGCCGTTCGCTCCTCGCGGCCGCGATTGAAGCCGGTGCGCCAGACAACGTCACGTGTGTGGTTTTGGATTTAGCTCACTACCGAAATGAAATGCTCGCGCTTCCGAGAGCAGTTCACGACTCATCCAAGCCCCAATGATTCCGGGCTTCCGGGCAAGACGTAGCGACCACGGCTTATCTCACTTGGTGGGTAGCGGCTGTTGAAAGCAGGCGCGTAAGTGGTTGCGATTGGCTCGCCGTCAACGCGCGACAAGTGAGGATCTGTCAGTTTGACTTGCGGCGAATGCGCTTGTTAGGCTTGGGAAGGCGGTGGAGTCCGCGGCATCATCGCTCAACCGGCGATCAATGACTCCTGTGGCGGAAGTGCTGCGGGAGCTGTGTTTCGATTTACTCTCCTCGGTAGTTCCAAGACCAAAACATTTTGATTTCGCATGACCTCGCCGAGTAGCGAGGTTTCAAACTTCAACGAGAGAGGGTGAATGGGCAACGAACTGCAAGACTTTCTGCAACTTCCTTACGGCGAACTCGAAGAGCTCAATCTGCGCGCCAAAGAGCAGCGCATGAAGCGCGTTCCCATCGAGCAGATTCAAGAAGAGCGGCTTAAGTACCTGACGGACGAAAAGCGGATCAAGGCCGTGACGCTGATATTCAGCGACCTGGAAGGCCGCCTCCACATGCTCGACTACGACAAAAAGTTTTTTGTCAAAAGCTGGGACAACATGACTTTCGATGGGTCTTCGATCCGGGGATTTACGGCACAGAAGGAGAGCGATCTCCGGCTCGGGGTTGATTGGAGTGCCTTCTATTGGGCACCTCCGGAAATCATCGGCGCGGGTAAGGTCATCGTGTTCGGCGAAGTAATCGATAAGGAAGGTGGTCCTTATCACGCCGATATGCGAGCCATGCTGAAGGCCTACGCGACTGGCCTCTATGAAAAAGGGGGACTCACCCTTAACGCCGCCAACGAGATCGAAGGTTTCGTTTTCAAAGGTGTCGATGCAGAAAAGAATTACGTCGAAACCGGCAAGTTCGAATACGTGAGCACCGGAGGCTACTATCACTCCCTGCCGAACGACACACTCCGGCTGTTCGTCGATCGCTCCGCGGAAGTACAGCGGGCGATGGGTTTTCAGAACGAGAAAGATCACCCAGAGGTCGCGCCGTCGCAGTTCGAGATCAACTACGGTTACTCGGAAGTGGTGGCCGCTGCAGACCAGGTTCAGATCTACAAGCTTATTTGCCGCCAAGTCGCAACCACAATGAACCTCACGGCCAGTTTCCTGCCTAAACCAATCGTCGGCGTCAACGGGAGTGGCATGCACACGAACGTGTCGGTCATGAAAGGCGGAAAAAACCTTTTCTGGGATCCAAAGGGCGAAGAGAAGATGAGCAAGTACGCGTGGGACTTCGTCGACCGGATTTTATCCCACGGCAACGATATCTGCCTCCTGCTGAATCCGAGCGTCAATGCCTTCCGCCGTCTGGACCCCCACTTCGAAGCGCCCAATCAGCTCAAGGCGTCCGCGGTTGACCGCGGTTCCATGGTCCGCATTCCCATCGGCAATGAAAAGAGCGCCCGCCTTGAAGTTCGCTCCGTGGCTCCGGACGTGAATCCGTACATGCTCTTGTTCTCGGTTTTCCGCACGGGCCTTGAAGGGGACATTCTCCCGATTGAGAACCTTCGCGGCGCTCCGCGCTATCTACCCGACAACATCTACGACGCACTTGAACTATTCCGTAAAGCTGAGTGGACCACTAAGCTGCTCGGTGAGGACGTTAAGGAGCGCTATGCGGCCCTTAAGCAGGCCTCAGCCGATCGTTGCCCCAGGTTGCTGGGGACGGTTGTAAAGCCCTCGGAAGTGCAGTTCCATCACGAGGTTTATAACCAGTACCTCTGGAATCGGTTCTGAGACGCGAATCAGCCGACGGGATGTGATTTCAAGCCAACCCTTGCGAAAAAAAAGGAGTCCTGTGTCTCTTTGGGAGGAGATTGTACAACCGGGGGCTACATGGTCCCACGTCTTGAAGCGCGGAACGGCTCTGCGCATGATTGATCTGGAAGGAGGAGCTAACGCCGGTGCCGTTTTCTACAACTTCGAATGCCCGGCGGAGCGCTACAACGTAGCCGATACGTTGAAGGCGCAACATACTGCGCGACTTACCAAAGGATTCGTCCTGTATTCGGATATGGGACGCATCCTGTGCTCGATCACCGAGGATACCATCGGGTGGCACGATCCGATCGGCGGAGCGTCCGACCCAATATTGGTCGAAAAGAAATATGGGGCTGGGCGCTATCAAGAACTACGAAATGACCGGCACACGAACGCCCGGGAGGGCTTCTTGCTTGAACTCGCGAAATGGGGGCTGGGTCCGCGCGATTTGATGGCAAACGTCAACTTCTTTAGCCGCGTGGATGTGGCCGAGGATGGCGGAATTTCGCTCCATCCGACCAACTCCAAACCAGGAGACTACGTCGAGTTACGGGCCGAAATGAACGTGCTCACCGTCATTAACACATGCCCGCACCCGTTGGACACCGCTGGCAAGTATGGTCCGAAGCCAGTCCGACTTTCGATTAGACACGTCGGATCGCCGGGGCTCGACGACGCTTGTCGCGTATCGTGTCCGGAAAACGGGCGCGGTTTCACCCTCACGGAGCGCTACTTCCTATGAAAACCGCACCGGCTTCTCTTGTCAGGTCTACCCTAGATCCGGGCCACGCAATATATACTGCCGAGATTCCGGGAGGCGAGCCGTGGATTCACGAGGTTCGCAAAGGGCAATTCCTGCGAATTGTCGACCTGCACGGCAACCAGTCCGTAGACACACTTTTCTACAACTCCGACGACTATCTGGACCGCTACAGTGCGCAGGATACGATTCGGTGGCAACGGAACCTGTACGTGACGACGGGTACGCGGCTGCTCTCCACGGGGGGCTCCGTGCTCGTCACAATTGTTGCCGACACGTGCGGTCGGCACGACACGCTGGGCGGTGCTTGTGCAAATGAAAGCAATATGGTGCGCTACGACATCGGCGCGCGTCACATGCACTCCTGTCGCGCCAGTTTCTTGAAGGGAATCGTAGATTGGGGCCACGGCATGGTCAAGCAAGATATCACCGCTAACGTTAACTTCTTTATGAATGTGCCGGTGACGCCGGATGGAAAATTGACGTTCGAGGACGGCATCTCGGAGCCGGGCAAATATGTCGAGATGCGCGCTGAGATGGACGTGCTGGTACTCATTAGTAATTGTCCTCAACTCAATAATCCTTGCAACGCCTACAACCCTACTTCGGTTCAAGTGCTGATCTGGGATCCACCTGCTTGATCTTCGTCGAACCCTACTAACTCGCGGCGGATGCGAGCTGAAGACGGCGGGTGCTTGTTACAGAAACCTCATTAGAACTTCGATTCGATGTGGCGCGAATTTTGTGTGGGTGACCGCACGACTGAATTCAAGTCTGGAGAGACTATCTCGGTGCCAGCAGAACCTGGAAGCCGGGCATAGGCGATCCAACTGGGCTGGCCATTAGTGTCCCCTTCGGGGATGGTGGAAACCCCTCGCCTTCAGGCGAAGAAGCCGCGATCGATGTTCCCGAAGGGAACGAGATATCCGCCGACTGAAAGTCGGCGGGTTTAAGGATTGAGGCGGGCGCGTAAGTC
>JASHRP010000048.1 GCA_030037375.1 Bryobacteraceae bacterium
TTATTTCTGGCGCGCCCCATCAAGACGGACCAAAGCTGCGAAGAATGTCATAGCACGCCCGAAGCCGCGCCGCCGGCGATGATCAAGGCCTACGGAACCGCGAACGGATTTGGATGGAAGGTCGGCGAGATCGTCGGCGCGCAGGTGGTCTCGGTTCCGGAAGCCGTGCCTCTGCGGCTTGCAGCGGAGGATTTCCGGGAATTTGCCGTCGCGCTGGCCGCCGTCGCGGCTTTCATTCTGCTCGCTCTCAACGCCCTTCTCATCGCCACGGTGATCCGTCCAATTGCGCGGTTGTCGGGCGCGGCCGACAAGATCAGCAAGGGAGACCTGGACGTTCCCGAGCAACCCGCCGGAGGCAGGGACGAAATCTCGGTACTCGCCGACGCGTTCAACCGGATGCATCGCAGCCTCAAGAAAGCCATGAAGATGCTGGAGGGACCGTCCGGCCAAGGCTAGGCAAGTGCGGGTTACTCCTGCCCCGACGGGAGGGAAATACGGGGATTCTGTGATAACGTGTGAGAATAATGCAGTTTTCATCCGCGCTCAAGTTTGGGATCGCGCTCGCGGGAGCTATGACCGTGACGATGTGGTTGCGGGCGCAGACCCCGGACGCATCCGTTACGGCTAAAGAGGCTCCTGCGGCGGCTAAGGAAGCGCCTCCTAAGGAAGGGCTGGTCCGCGCCGTCGGGCTTCCGACCAGGCCGGCAGCGACCGACTACCAGGCTCACGTTCAGGTCGGGACGACCACCATCGCAGCGGAGTCTCACGCACACAATATTCCTACCGAGGAATTGGGTCCGTACACCAGTGAGGATTACGTCACCGTCGAAGTGGCGATGTTCGGTCCGCCGAACGCGAAGCTTCAGCTATCGCCCGACGATTTTTCGCTACGGGTCAACGGGAAGAAGAACGCGCTGATGAGCCAGTCCTACTTGATGGTTTGGCATTCGCTGAAGGACCCCAGTTGGGAACCGCCCGATAATGACGTTAAGAGCAAAACCACTTTCACCGGCGGTCCCCAGGGCGATAGCCTCCCCCCGATCATCCACATGCCACCCGAAATGCGCCACGCCATGGAGCAGCGCGTTCAAAAGGCCGCGCTTCCGGAGGGCGACCGTCCGTTGCCGCAATCCGGTTTGCTGTTCTTCGAGTACCACGGCCAGACGAAGAACATCCGCTCGATGGAGTTGGTGTACGCTGGCCCTGCGGGAAAAGCGGCGCTGGCGCTGCGGCCTTAGCTTCTTTTTAAAACTCGCTACGCGCGCCTAACCGCTGCGACCACGGTAATATCGTCCGCCGCGGGCGCGCCTTGAGTGAACTCGGCGACAGCGGCGTTGACGATGTCGACGATTTCCGCCGCGGGGCGCTCCCGGACGGACGCCACAAGTTCCGCCAAACGAGCCTCGCCGAACTCCTCGCCCTGCGAGTCAGAGGCTTCGGTGACGCCGTCACTAAACAGGATCAGCGCATCGCCGCGTTGAAGCGTCGCGCGAGCTTCCTGATAAACGGCTTTCGGCAGGATTCCAAGAATCATCCCGCCCCCGGCGAGTGTTTCGAACCCGCCGGCCGCGCGAACTAGCAACGGCGGATTGTGGCCGGCGTTGGTGAAGACCAACTCGCCCGTGGCAGGGTCGAGCACCGTCATGAAAAATGTGATGAAGCGATTATCCGGGCAGTTGGCGCAGGTCGACTTGTTCAACCGGCCGATCCTTTGCGCAAGATCATCGCCATCTTCGAACAGAACGTGAACCCGCGCCTGAAGGCTCGACATCAGCAGGCTCGCGGGCATGCCTTTGCCGGCTACGTCGCCAACCAAAATTCCGACTCGTCCGTCAGGGAAGGGGAGGAAATCGTAATAATCGCCGCCGACCGTCCGGCAGGCGGCAGTTTTTCCAGCGATATCCAGCCCCGGGACCGAAGGCGCCTTGCTGGGAAGCAACCGGCTTTGAATCAGCGCGGCCTGTTGCATCTCCTTCGCCATCGCGCGTTCGGCTTCCTCGACCTCATTGAGCCGCGCGTTTTCGATGCGAATCGCCGCGACGTTCGCCATGACTGTGAGCAGATTCAGATCCTCACGCGTGAATTCGCGCACCCGGTGCGGCGAGTCCACATAAATGAGGCCGATCACGCGATCGTTGGTCTGCAGCGGCACGGCAATCATGCTGCGCACCTTCTGCTCCACGATGCTCATATGGCCCTTGAGACTTTGATCAAGCTGAGCGTCGCGCACCAGCAGCGACTCCTTCTTGCTCAGGACGCGATCGCGAACGGTACTCGAAATCTTGAATCCGTCGCCGCGCGCGGCGCGCACCTGAAGCTCCTCGCCTTCGAGAGTCATCAGCACGCCACGCCCGGCCGTAACGGCTTCGATGGACAAATCCATGATGACCTCGAACAATTCGGCGAGCGGACGATGCGCGGAGAGCTCGCGGCCCGCGCGGATCAGCGCGCGCATCTGCGGCGTCCCCTGCATGACCGCGGTCTGGTTTAGGTCGGAAGCAGGCGGACCCAACACGGCGTCGAGATTCGACACAACCGTGGTCGCGGTGGTGGAAAAGCTCTCGTCGTTGGGGATGAAGACCACGGTCTCAGCCCGGTCTCGCCCGGCGTCGGGATATTCGATGGTCAGGTGCCCGGCTGAGACGCGGTCGCCTGGCCGAAATGGCGACGGCTTCTCCAAGCGTCGCCCATTCAGGAGCGTGCCGTTCTTGCTTCCAAGATCCTCGACTCGCCAGCCGCTGCCCTCGCGGATGATGGCCATATGCTGGCGCGAGAGCCCGGAATCGTCGGGGTAGCACAGCTCGCATGCGGTGGAGCGGCCGAGCGTGATCCTCTCCCGGTCGAGCGGCACAAGGATCGATTTCCCTTCAAGGTCGCGGACGACTAGCTCGCGCGGAGCGGATTGGGGGGTGGGAGCCAAGGATCTAGCTTAGCACCGGAGAGAAATCGCGGAAAGAAATCGGAGAAGAGTCAGCGTACTAGGATTGACCCGGCGTGGCTAGTACGTTGTCAATCAACCGGACGCCTCCGACCTGCGCCGCAACCGCGATTCGAACCGGCCCGTCGATCCGTTGAACTGGCTCCATCCAGACCGGATCGGCGACTTCGAAGTACTCGACGCGAATGCGCGGATCGGCGAGCATGGCTAGCGCCTCACTCCGGATCGCCGCGGAGCCGGCCGCTCCTTCTGCAACTCGCGAAGCCGCAAGCTGGAGCGCTTTGTACAACACCGGCCCGGCCGCGCGCGAATTCGCATCGAGCAATCGATTGCGCGAGCTCATCGCCAGGCCGTCCGGCTCCCGCACCGTCGGCACCGCGCACACTTCAACCGGCACGTTCAGATCGCTAACCATGACGCGGATCATCGCAAGCTGCTGGGCGTCTTTTTCGCCGAAGTACACGCGTGTGGGTTCGAAAATCTGCAACAGCTTCATCACCACGGTCGAGACGCCGCGAAAGTGGCCGGGCCGGAACTTGCCTTCTAGATGCTCGGTCACGCGAGCAACCTCAACGAAGGCTTGCTGCGGCCGCGGATAAATTTCCTCGGGCGACGGCGTGAACACGATATCCGCGCCCATCGACTCGCACAACGCAAGATCGGCGTCGAGCGTGCGCGGGTATCGGTTGAAGTCGGCGGGATCGTTGAATTGCGTGGGGTTTACGAAGATGCTGACCGCAGTCGTCGGATTTTCGCGAACGGAGGTTTCGATCAACCGGGCGTGACCTGCGTGGAGCGCCCCCATGGTCGGCACAAGACCCAAAGGCCTGGCGGCGATCCGCTCGCGCAGCTCGCGTATTGTGGGGATAACGATCAAGAAGCGCGGCGCTGCGCCGGGAATCCGCCTTCTCTAACTTCTTCCGCATAGCGCCTGGCCGAGGCGATAATCTCCGCGCCGAGTTGCGCATAGCGCTTGGCGAAAGAAGGCGCGGCGTCCCCCGTCATTCCCAAAGCGTCGTAGCAGACCAGCACCTGCCCGTCGCAGTCCGGACCCGCGCCGATGCCGATCGTCGGAATACGAAGCTCGGCTGTGACGTCGCGGGCGAGATCCTCGGGGATCGATTCTAGGACGATCGAATACGCGCCTGCTTGTTCCAGCGCGTGGGCATCCTCAATTAGCCGCCGCGCGTCTTCCTTCGTGCGAGCCTGCTTGCGGAATCCGCCGGTTTGGTTGACCGACTGCGGATTCAATCCCAGATGTCCCATGACCGGAATCCCGACTTCCACCAATCGCGCCACCGTTTCCGCCATGTGCCGGCCGCCCTCGATCTTGACCGAATTCGCCCCTTCCTGCATGAGCCGGCCGGCATTACGAATGGCTTCAGGAACGGATACTTGATAACTCAAGAAAGGCATGTCGGCGACGATCAGCGCGCGCCGCGCTCCGCGGCTGACCGCCCGGGTGTGATGGATCATGTCCTCGAGCGTGACCGGCAGAGTGGTGGCATAGCCTAGCAGCACCATGCCGAGCGAATCGCCGACCAGCAGCACGTCGATCCCCGCCTGCTCCAGCAGGCGAGCCATTAGGGCGTCATAGGCCGTCAGCATGGCGATCTTCTCGCCGCGCTGCTTCATGTCGATGAGCTGCTGCGGCCAGATTTTCTTCGGTTCAGCGGGCTTCATCTCGTTCACATTCATACTTCACCCCTCGTTGTCAGACAATAATGCCTCAATTTTGCGTCGATCCACGCCCGGTGATTTCCGGCGGGCGATTTGGGAAGCATGCAATCCCGCGCTACGGTACAAGTGTCGCACCGATTCGGGAGCATCGCCGAGCGCGTGGAGGTGCGATGCAACCGTCTGCGCGTCCCCACGCTCGATCGGGCCGGTCAAGGCTTGAACCGGTCCGGCGGCCAAGGAGTTACGGACGCTCGCCTCAATCAGCGGCGCGAGCGCGGGAAGCGCTTGACCGGACGGGACCCCGGCTTGCTCCATCAAGATCGCCGCGGCATCGATCATCGCGACGATATAGTTGCTCGCCATGACTGCGGCGGCGTGGTAGAGCGGACGGCGTTCGGGCGGAATGACAAGTGGATGGCCATCGAGCAGGCGGCAGATTTCGAGCGCCCATTCCAGAGCCTCGCCCGACGCTGTGATCCCGAAATACGAGCCCGGTAAATCGGCCGCACCCTGTTCTCGCGTCGATATAGTTTGAAGAGGATGCAGGGTTCCACAAGACGCCCCGCAAGATGCACCGCGTTCCGCCAGCTCCGCGAGCGCCTCGGGGCCTCGGGAGCCGCAGGTATGCAGGACGACGCGGACTGGGCTGGGGGAATCGGCCAGCGTTTTAACAACCAAAGGGAGTGCGTCGTCAGGGACGGCGACGATCACATGCGACGCCACTTCGGCCAAAGCCGGCAAAGATACCGACTGCACGGCGCTGTTTTGCACACCCATACCGATGAAATCGGCGGCTTCCGAGGTTCGGCGAAGATCGCGGCCGGCGATGGCAGTTACGGGCAGGCCGCGCTGATGAAGCGACCGGCCGAGGGCTTGAGCCAGCCGGCCCGTACCGGCAATACCAACTCGGATCTTTCCTAGCTGATTCATGAGGATACGACCCTAGGATGGCACGTAAATTCGACCGAATGTTTTATATTGGGTGCGTTTGACTCCCGTAACGGCAGGGTTGACGGGAGGCGGTGGATACTGCACAATGATTCTTTCGGTTTAGCAATCCTAATTTAAAGCAGAGAGAGAAGCCTTTGCCGCGAACCTCGCGATTTCTTATCCGCTTGCTTGCGCTCGGAAGTGTTTTCGCCTGCCTGGCGCCCGCGTTGACCGTACCCGCTAAAAAGAAGAAAGCCGTTCCCGCAAGGCATGGCGCAAAGAAGATTCCGTTGCGGCGCACGGCGCTCGCGGTTGCTGTGAAAGCTTCACCGGGAACGCCCGCAAGCGCTCCCGCTCCCAAGAAAGCAGCCGCGCCTACGGGACACTGGCGCGCTCCTAATTATGCGGATTCAACCGCCGGCGACGTTGCGCTTGGCGAGGACCCGATCGCACGGCAAGCGGCGGTTCAAGCGTTGGGTAAGCTGAACGGCGCGATAGTAGTTTCGGACGCCGAGACGGGCCAGATCCTGGCGATGGTGAATCAGAAGCTGGTGCTGAAGAATGGGTTTCAGCCTTGCTCCACGATCAAGGTCCCGGTGGCTCTGGCGGCGCTGAGCGAATCTGTGGTTGATCGTTCGACGCAGATCCGACTGTACGGCAAGACCAGCATCGCGATGACGGAGGCTCTGGCGAAATCCAATAACCAATATTTTGCGAGCTTGGGAGAGAAGCTGGGCTTCGACCGGGTGAGCTACTACGCGCGGCTGTTCGGGCTTGGCGAGAAGGCCGGTTCGGATATCGACGGAGAGCAGCCCGGAATTCTTCCGCCTTCGACTCCCAAGAGCGGGATGGGGATGATGACCAGCTTCGGCGACGGGATCACGCTCACGCCTCTCGAATTCGCCGGACTGCTGGGCGCGGTCGCCAATGGCGGCACGCTGTTCTACTTGCAATATCCGAAGACGCCGGAAGAGGCCGGAAGCCTGTTGCCTCGCGTGAAGCGGCATCTCGAAATCGCGGATTTCATTTCCGAGATCAAGCCTGGCATGGCGGGAGCGGTCGAGTATGGAACGGCTCGCCGGGTCGGCTTCGATCCTGAAGAACCGATCTACGGCAAGACGGGCACTTGCACCGACACGCGCACGCCGACGCATTTGGGATGGTTCGGATCCTTCACTGAGACCGCGGGACAGAAGGTGGTGGTGGTCGTATTGCTGACCGGCGGCAGCATCGTGAGCGGTCCCGCCGCTTCCGGAGTTGCCGGACAGGTCTACAAGAACCTTGCCGCCGCGAATTTCTTCGCGCAAAGGCAGGCTCGTGAAATCGGCTCGGAAGCTTCCATAAAGCCTCCGACTTTCGAACCGGTCGCTCCTCTGGCAAATCAGCAATAACGCCTTGC
Organism: Bryobacteraceae bacterium; assembly: GCA_030037375.1. GTDB lineage: Bacteria > Acidobacteriota > Terriglobia > Bryobacterales > Bryobacteraceae > Palsa-187. Next base: position 6,948 of record JASHRP010000048.1, read on the forward strand.
ATGCAAAAGCCGATGAGTAAGCCTGATGCAGAGGATTTTTTAATCGCTTTTGGGCTACCCAATCCGGCGAACCCGTGATATTATCTACCCCATGCGTACACTCCTTCTTGCAGCTTTTGTGTCACTCGGTACGTTCGCGCTTGTCGCCCAACCCCCAGCGGGCGGCGGTAAGGGTGGGGCCAAGGCTCCGCCGAAGAACCTCAAGGTCCTGGATCCGGCGAATTTCATGGACACCATGAGAACCTTCGTGCCAGCGTTGGGTCTGGCAGACAAGGGCGGATGCAACTTTTGCCATGAACAGGATCGCTCCAGCGACGCGAAGATGGAGAAGGTCATGGCGCGGATGATGATCACGATGGTGAAGCAGATCAACAGCAACTTCCCCGACGGGAAAGAGCACGTGACTTGCTACACCTGCCATCGCGGCAGCACAATGCCGCTGACCGCTCCGCAGTAAAGGCTGGACGACGGACCCTCGATGGGGTTCGAAGGACTGCGTGTCCTGTCGCTTGAGAGCCGCCGCGCGGCGGAGATTGAGCGGCTGATACGCAGCCAAGGCGGTGTCCCGTTTGTCGCGCCGTCGATGCGGGAAATCCCGCTGGAAGAAAATCCCGAAGCTTTCGAATTCGCCGCCCGGTTGTTTCAGCCTGGCGGCGATTTTGATATGGTGATCCTGCTCACCGGCGTCGGGACCCGCCTGCTGAACCAAATCCTGGAAACGAGATACTTGAAGGGCGCATTCGCCGAAGCATTGCGCCATCTGGCCGTGGTGGTCCGTGGACCGAAGCCTGCGGCCGTGATGCGCGAATGGGGCGTTCCCATTGCCGTCACGGTGCCTGAGCCGAATACTTGGCGCGAGGTTCTGAGCGCAATCGAGCATCGGCCGGAGCGCAGGATTGCCGTGCAAGAACATGGGCGCCACGCCGCGGAGCTAATCACCGGTCTGCGCGAGCGGGGCGCGACGGTAACAAGCGTGCCGGTTTACCAGTGGGGCTTGCCACTCGATCTCGAACCGCTGCGGGAGGCGGTTCGGCGAATCACGGCGGGCGAATTCGATGTGGTTCTGTTCACGACCTCCGTGCAAATCCAGCATCTTCTTCGAATCGCCGAAGCTTCCGGCATGGAAGCGGAGGTTCGCGCCGCGCTCAAACGAATAGTGGTTGCCTCGGTCGGCCCGACCACTAGCGAAACGCTCCGCGAAGCCGGCCTCGAACCCGATTTCGAGCCGTCGCACCCGAAAATGGGATTTCTGGTGAATGAGGCGGCGGCGCGAGCCCGCCGGATTCTACAATCGAAGTAGTGGCGATCCGCAAGGGCGACGACAACGTTTGGCTGACGGTCGGGCGATATCTTGCGTTGATGACGTTGGTTCCCGCCTCAATCTTCGTGGGTTACGAAATCGGAGATTGGCTGGACGGCCAGCTCTCTACTCACTACCTCAAAATCGTATTTGTGATCCTGGGCACCGTCTCCGGGTTCATGCCGATGATCCGGGACATAAACCGGAATGATTGACGCAAAGAGCCGCAAGATGCTGGCGCGCATGACCTGGATCGGCGCGGCCATCGGGCTGACGGGAGCCTTGGTCCTGCTGATTGCCTGGGGGCCGAAATGGGCCGGAGGATTCCTGGCTGGCGCGGCGGTTTCATTGTCGGGACTGGAGTGGTGGAAGGCGATCGGGCGCGGCTTGGATGGCTCCGGGAAGCGGCCGATGCTGGGCTCAACCGTCCTGCTGATGCTGAGGCTGCCCGTCCTGGCGGCGATCGTCTATGTTATAGTGAACGTTTCTGGGATAGCTTCAGGGGGTGTGCTGGCGGGGTTGTTGGTTTCTCCAGCCGGAATTATCCTGGAAGTCCTCTACGAAGCTGTTTCCTCGAAGTCATAAACATACATGGAACATGAACTGTGGCTGACAGCCCTGTTTAACAACTACCTGGCCGGCTTGGGGAACGCAATTTTGAGCTTGGTTGGGATGCACGCGGAGAATCCGACGCGGCCGTGGCAAAACTGGATCGTGATGGAGCTGTTTGTGGTCGCGCTCCTGATGATTCTGGTGGCCGTCCTGCGATCGAGCCTTTCGGTGGAAAGACCGGGCAGTATCCAGCATCTGTTTGAGGAAATTTACGGATTCCTCGATTACCAGTCGCACGAAGTCGGCATTCATCACACCGAGAAATACATCAACTACTTCGGCACGCTGTTCATATTCATCCTGGCGATGAACCTGATCGGCATCATTCCGGCGTTTGAGTCGCCGACTATGGAGCCCGCGGTTCCAGCCGCGCTGGCGGTGTGCACGTTCCTTTCCTACAACGCGATGGGCCTCGGCGCGAACGGCATCAAGTATCTGGCCCATTTTGCCGGGCCTGTGTGGTGGATGGCCTGGTTGATGATCCCGATCGAGATTATCAGCCACCTGGCGCGTCCGCTTTCGCTCACCGTTCGTCTTTACGGCAACATGTTCGCGGGCGAGCAGGTCATCTCCGTGTTCTTGGGATTGGTGAAGCCGCTGGTCCCGGTGATTTTCATGGGTCTGCACGTGTTCGTGGCGCTGGTGCAGGCATACGTTTTTACCGCGCTGGCGATGATTTACGTGAGCATGGCGACAGCGCACGGCCACGACGCTTAAACGGCATTATCGCGCTCGAGTGTGAGCCGCCGGTCCCCCAGG
>JASHRP010000463.1 GCA_030037375.1 Bryobacteraceae bacterium
GAAATCAACGGCGCGGCTTGCAATTCGAAGGAGCGCCCGCCGCTGGCCGGGATCTGCAAATTCAGCTTGGCTGGCTGGCCAGTCCGGATCACCTGCGTCAGCGTATCTTGCAACGTGGTGTCGCGGATGAGCTCCATCAGAGACATGCCGCTGATCGGCATTCGCGTCCCGACCAAACGCGCCAGAGCCTGATTGCAAAACGTCACCCGAAGGCCGTCGTTCACCGCCAGGACGCCTTCGGTCATCGACGCCAGGATTGCTTCCCTCCGCGCGGCTTCCAGTTTCGCTCGCTCCACCAGCACCCGAGTTTGCCCCGCCATCCGCAAGAGCGACCGGTCGAGCGCCTCAAGTTGGTCCACACCCAGATGGCTCAATACATTGGAGCCGGACTCCTCGCTCGCCTCGAGCAGCCCTTCGGCGAACACCCGCATCTTCTCGATCCGGCGGTCGACAGGGCGCGCAAGCACAAACGACAAACCCAGTGAGATCAGCACAATCCCAAGCGCTAACAGTACGTATAGAACAAATGAGGACGGACGCAAGGCGCCGGCTAGCGCCAGGGCCAAAGCCAGGGTGCTCGCAGCGAGAAAGGTGCACCAGAATAGACGCTGAAATATGGTGCTGCGAAAATTTGGGCGCACAGGCGTACCGGGAACCCTAATGCTAACACCAGTTCGCAACCATCCGATTACAGTTAGAGGGAGTTCACATAATTGTAATGTTTTCGTAACGAATGCTCGGTTACTCTTGGGTAGATGAAGAAAATCGTACTGATCGAAGACGACGCGGATCTCTACGCCCTGATCCAGTACAACCTGGAAAAAGAGGGGCTGGCGATGGTCGGATCCCAGACCGGCAAGGGTGCAATCGAGCTCTGCCGCCGCGAACGCCCGGACCTCATCATCCTGGATATCATGCTCCCGGATTCGGATGGCCTCGACATCTGTAAAGGCATCCGGGCCCATCCCGAGTTGCAACACATCCCAGTGATCTTCCTCACCGCCCGAGCCTCCGAGACGGACCGCATTGTCGGACTCGAACTGGGCGCGAACGACTATATCGTGAAGCCGTTCTTCGTCCGGGAATTGATTGCGCGCATCAAGATCCATTTTCGCGGCCAACCTCCCGCAACCAAGCTGCTGAAAGCGGGCGAGCTTGAACTTGACCGTCCGCGCTGCCAGGTACGCCTTGGCGGAGCGGAGATTGCGCTTACCGCCACGGAGTTCCGCCTGCTCGAGTTCCTGATGAGCCGCCCAGGGGTGGTCTTCAGCCGGGAGCAGTTGCTCGACGCCGTTTGGGGTCACGATCGCGCGGTCACCGACCGGACCGTCGACGTTTACGTGCTTCGTCTGCGCCAGAAGATCGAGGCCGAGGAGGGCGTGTCCTATATCCGCAGCGTCCGCGGTTTCGGCTATAGCTTCAACATCGACGTTCCCGCCGCACAGGCTCAATAAGCCGGGGCCCAGTAGCAAGCCATAATAGTCGAGCATTCCGTGTTCGACCCGATTCTCTTCGATTTCGACGGCGTGCTCGCCGATACCGAGCCCGTGCATTTCGAATGCTGGCGCGAGGTTCTGGCCGGATTCGGTATTCATCTCGAATGGTCCAGCTTCCAGCGCGAGTTCGTGGGAGTTTCGGATTGGGAGATGCTCGAACGCCTGGGCGCAGCGCGGACCCCGCCCATCTCGGCCGAAGAGCTGTGGCCGTCCTACTCGCGCAAGCGCGAGCTGTTTCAAACCCGCATCGCTGCCCAGCCTCCGTTCCAACAAGCAACGGTTGACTTGCTCCGCGAGCTTCACGGGAAATACAAACTGGCCGTCGTTTCCTCCAGCCACCACCAGGAGATCGAACCTCCGCTTGCCCGCGCGGGGATACTACCCCTTCTCGGAGCTCTGGTATGCGGCAACCAAGTCCAAAACCTGAAGCCCGCACCGGAGCCCTACTTGCGCGCGGCTCAACTGCTCGGCGCGAGCAATCCGCTGGTGATCGAAGACTCAGAGCCCGGCGTCGCATCCGGGAGGGCCGCGGGATTCGAAGTCTTGCGGATACCAAATCCTTCCGCTCTGGTAGGCTCGCTCGATGAATATTTGCGGCGGGTTTCTCTTGTCGCCCAACGAAAATCACTTTAAACGCGTCTTAGCGGGTATGAAGAGCCTGGCCTCGTTATCGCTAATCGCTGCGCTCGCCACGGCCGCGTACCCTCAGAGCACGCCGCCTCGCCCGGAGATTCAAGGAACCGTCGTCGAATACGGCACCCATCTGGGATTATCCGGCGTCCAGGTAACTCTGCTAAAAAATGGCGAAAAGGAACCGGTCCGAACCACCGCAACCGACTCCCAGGGCGCGTTCAGTCTCCAGCCTGACGACTTCGGCCACTACACAGTCAACGTGGCGCTGGACGGCTACACGTTCGCTCCTCCTGATCTGTCCAATATTTCTGCCTCTAGCGGCGCGGTCGTGCTCACGACCGGCAATCCCAAGGAGGAGCTCCACTTCACTTTGGTCCGGCCCGGCGAGATCACCGGCCGCGTAGTCGATGAAGAGACCGGAGAACCCGTGGCCAAGGTTCGCGTGAAGGGCATGCCTTCGAAGGATAACGGGCCGATGCTGTTCTTGCAGGGGATGCCAATCTTGACGGATGCGGAGGGGAGATTCGTTATTGCAAACGTTATGCCGGCGAATTATGTCGTAGAGACCCTTTCCGCCGCCCTCGGAACGGCGCAAATCACCGACAAGTTCTCAGATGAAGAAGTCAGCCAGGTCGACCGCGACATTGAGCAGGCATTCTGGCCCGGTGGAGGCGATCTGGATTCCGCTTCGCCAATTCAAGTCGCTTCCGGCGGATCGGTGAGCGTCGGCACACTCAAGACGCGAACCGTGCCCTACTATCGCGCGTTGGTTCGCTTTGCCTTTGCCAACTGCCCAGATGGCGCGAAGGCTGTCGTTCGCCTTCGTCACACATCCAATGGCTCCGCCCCGGATCAAGTAAACGCGCAGGTTCCCTGTGGCTCAGACTTCCTGATTCGCGACATCCCGCGCGGATCTTATGAAGTGGTGATCTTCGCCGGGCGCGGAGAGACACTCGCCCAAACCAAAGTCCCGCTTGAAATAGGAGACAAGAACGTGGAAGTCTTCGCGGCGCTCGAGCGCGGCGTGGATGTGGATGTACGCATTACCGTTGCGGACGACGTGACCCAGCCCGCCCCGGAGCAGGTCACTGTCCTGCTGAACGACCGCGACATGTTGAGTCCGAACGCGCCATTCAATCCCGGTGAAGACGGCACGTTCAAGCTCCCGAATCAGCCCTTGGGCCGGAAATACGTCGAGGTTCTGCGAGCTCCTAATCGCCTCTACCTGCGCGAGGTCCGCTACAACGGGATCGCGCAGAACGAAAATGCGTTCGACCTCGACGGCGGCTCGCAAGCCCACATCGTGGAGCTGGTCCTCGACAATCAGCCAGGGGCGATCCGCGGCGTGGTTCAAGAAAACGACCAGCCGGTGGCAACGCCCTGCGTGGTCGCGGCGAAGTGGCCCCTGTCATCCGATATGCTGCCTTCGTCCGTTCACAAACTCGACGCGCGCGCGGACGGCAAATTCACGGTGGGCGGCCTCTCGCCGGGTGAATATAGAATCTTTGCGGTCTCCCAGGAGAACAAGGAAAAGCTCTCGGATTCAAGTGTTCTGCAACGGCTGCTCACGTCGGCGGAAAACGTCACGCTCGATCGCGGCAGCGTTCAAAATGTGGAATTGAAGCTGACCGATCCTTCGCGCTGAGCAAAGCTACTTTCGCACGTCGCTCGCGGCCGCTTGCGCGATCAGCCGGTCGGCATCTTCGCGCAGCAGGAAGCGCTGGCTGACCAGCTTGTCCGCGGCAGCCTTCACCGCCGCGACGTAAGCATCGTGGCTCGCATAGCGCTCCTCGAGCGAAGGCCGCGGATCGCCGGTTTGCATCCGCTCGGCTTTAGTCTTGGCGAACGGAATGTAGCCGCCGTTCAATCCGCAGATGCTTCCCTTGTTGAATCCGCCAGCCGTCACGTTCCAACCCAGGTACGTCCCGAGCGGAGCTTGCCGCAGCACCGAAGGAACTCCGCCAACGTCGATTCCGTCCGAATCCGCCTTCACCACCAGCAACGGAATCTGCCGCTTCACATGCGGCGGCTCGATCGTAATGATCCCGGAAAGATCGTTGTATTTGAAGCTGGGACCGAAGTCGTAATCCGGAAGCTTGTTGATCAGTCCGTCCGGCGATGGCGCGCCGGGAATTTTGGGAAATCCCATCGCGGCGCTTGACGGCTGCACCAGTTGACCCTTATCGAGGCGCGGATATTGGCTCGGCGGAGGCTCGGCTCCCTTCGTTACCCATTCGGTCAAATCGACCATCAGCGCCCGCAGCGTCTCCGTCTCAGGATTGGGATTCGCGGGCAGAACGCAATTGTTCGGAGAAGCCGGCGCGACGGTGCTGAACCCGCCCCGACCGCCTCCGTGCGTGGTTCCGGGCGAGTAATAGCGCCGGACGTTCGAAGGCAGCGGTAAGTCCGCCTTCGCGTCGGTACCCACCAGATTCGGCGACATCCGCAAATCCCAGAACTCGATCCCGCCGAAGGTCTCGAAGATCTTCGGGCACGTCTTGGTCGCGGTGCACCGGTCGAGCATGCTTGCGGAGGTCCGGCCTCGCGTCTTGTCCTCATACTTGCTCCACCACAGGACGGCTTCGCTGCCCGGTTCTTCCGGATTCGCCGCGCCGCCCGCGACCGCGAAACGAAAATTCATCGCAAGCTGACGCCCCGCAATATTCGGATTCGCGCCGTCCCACACGATGCGTCCCTTTTCATCCTGGTTGAACCCGAGATGGATGTAGCTGCGGATGAAATTGCCGGATTGCGAATTTCCCTGGCTAATCTCCCACTTGATCGCGCCCGCCACCGGATTCGCATTGCCCGTTTCATCTTTGTCGGAATAGCGCAGGAACGAATTCAGATCGCGCGTCGCTGCAAAGCCGATTCCCAGCACCAACGGATCTTTGGCCGTGAATATCAGCTCATAAAGGTATTTCGGATCGAACCCTCCCTTGACGCAAATCTTGGATGGATCGGGAGTGCCGGGGAATGCCGTGTTCGCGCAATCCGCAAACGCCCAATCGGCGCTCACGACGGGAATCGGCTTGCCACCCTCCGTCTCGAATTTATTGAGCGTCGCCTTAGACGTATCCAGGCTCAGCGGCCGCTGATACACCAGCCCGCCAGTCGCCGAGGTGAGTGCAAGCGTGGATGTGTTGGCGGCCATGTTCAGGAATCTCGCGATCACTGGTCCCGTGAGGCTCGATCCATCCGCGTTCTTTGCGACTGGTACGGTAAACGTCTGCACATTCGCTCTCGGCGCGACATCGCCTTGCCATCCGCTGACCACACTAACGTGGCCCTCGGCCGAGCCGGACGTATTTCCCGTGCCGCGATTCACAACGCTATACATCAATACGCCGCTGGCTTTGCTCATGTCCACGGGCTTCGAAATCGCAAACGTGCCGGAGTACTCCACCATCCCCTTCGCGTTGCGCGGCGCGAATTGAATGTCCGTGATGATGCTGTTGTGCGGATCTTTCGGATCGAGCTCGCCGAAGAAATGGCCGCGCAGCGTTTCATACTGCCCGGCTTTGCCGAACGTCTGCCCGTTGAACGCGGGCGATTCGCGCTGTTCGATCACGATGCGCGTAATGCGCGCGTCTAGTGTCGCGGCGCCCAACACGATCGCCATCGCGAGGAGCATCGGCCGGTATGGAACACGTGTCGTCATGTCCGGCCATTATATGCGAAGAGAAAAATTGTAGCGATCCGCCCTCCCGCCTCATCTCCCGTTACGCCACCTGTGGTAGAGTTCGAGAGTTGCGGAGGGCTCTATGGAAAGGTCAGAACTTCTGCTTCCGTTTGCCGCGGTGCTTTTATTTGCCGCGGATAATCTGCCTTGGCAAAAGCCGGTAGCCCAGTGGGAGACCACTGACGCCAAACAGATTCTTGAAGATTCACCTTGGGCCAAAAGCGTTAAGCTTCAGCATGTGCGCTATCTCAGCGAATTTGAGCGGCGGGACAGCGGCAACTGGGAGGCCGACATCGGACCCAGCATCGGACTCGCGGCATTGCAGGGATTGTTCGGCGGCGTCGGCCTTTCTGAAGCCGTCCGCCGCGCTCACCAATTTCCGGATTTCGGCAACGTCACCGTACGCTGGGAAAGCGCTCTTCCGGTTCGTGCCGCGCACGATAAACTCGGCGTCGCCGGCCAGGGTTCTCGATCCGCCGGCTACTTCATCATCGGCGTTTACGGAATTGAGGCGCCCAACCGCTGGAACATAGCCCCGGAGTTAAGGCGAATCGCTTTTCTGCGGCGGGTGAACAAGAAGGACATCAAGCCGTCCAGCGTCGAGATCGAGCGCCATCCCGACGGGCTCTCCACCGTCTTATACTTGTTCCCAAGGTCTGAAATCACCAGCAGAGATGCCGTGCTGCAATTCGCGGCGCAAATCGGAGAGCTGTTCGTGGCGCAAAATTTCTTCACCGCCGACATGCAATTTCACGAGCGGCTCGAGCTGTGACCTTCGTCCGGGGAGAATGCACGAGCTCGATCTGCTGGCCAGAGGACTGATCGCAGGATTCATCATCGCCGCGCCAGTCGGGCCGGTCAATGTCCTGTGCATGCACCGGACTATCCTTGGCGGGTGGAAGCCAGGAGTGATCTCCGGCATCGGCGCGGCTTCGGCCGACATGCTCTACGGCGCCGTCGCCGGATTTAGCATCACCTTCATCATCGGATTTCTGGAGCGGGAGTTGTATTGGATTAGGCTGATCGGCGGCATTCTGCTTGTGGTTATCGGCGCGGTTTACTTCTTCAAATCGCCGCAATCCTTCGATCCTTCCGCAAAGGAAAGGGAGGGATCTTACTCCGATTTTCACTCCACGTTCCTGCTGACTCTCACCAATCCCACGACGATCCTTTCGTTCCTCGCGGTCCTGGCCGCGCTCGGCATGGGACGGGCGAGAGTCTGGTGGCTCACGGTCTTCCTGGTCGCCGGAATCTTTTGCGGTTCCATGCTGTGGTGGATTATTCTAAGCAGCATCGTGAACCGCTTGCGCGACCGCGTGAACGATCGTGTCTTACGATGGATGAATCGGGTCGCGGGGCTCGCGATCGGAGGATTCGGCGTGGCATCGTTCCTCTTGCGCCGCAGTCAAATCTAAAGTTAGAGACAACAAATGAAAACTTATGAGGTAGTCAAAGGTTGTACCGGCCTGGACGGATTGCGCCGGACCGAACGCGCTCAGCCCAAACCCGGCCCTTACGAAGTCCTGATCCGCGTGCACGCGGCCTCGCTGAACTACCGCGATCACATGGTGGTCATTGGCCGCTATTTCACGGCCGTGGACCGCGATACGATTCCCTTATCCGATGGCGCGGGCGAGGTCGTTTCCGTGGGCGATCGCGTCACTCGCTTCAAAGCGGGCGATCGGGTCGCCGGGACTTTTTTCCAGGTATGGAAAGACGGGCCGCGCTCCGGCTGGTCGCCCGCGCTGGGAGTTCCGCTGGACGGGATGCTCGCCGAGTTCGTCGCGCTGCACGAAGACGGCGTCGTGCCGATCCCGCGCCACCTCTCGTTCGAGGAAGCCGCGGCCTTGCCTTGCGCCGGGGTCACCGCATGGAACGCCCTGATGGTTGCCGGCGGCGCGATCCAGCCGGGCGACACCGTCCTGTGCCTGGGAACCGGCGGCGTGTCGATTTTCGGAGTGCAGTTCGCGAAAGCCGCCGGCGCGCGCGTCATCGTGATTTCTTCGAGCGACGCGAAGCTTCAACGCGCGGCGCGCCTGGGCGCATCGGATGGCATCAATTACCAGACGACGCCGGAGTGGGAGAAGGAGGTCGTCAAGCTGACCGGCGGACGTGGCGTGGACGCGGTGATTGAGATCGGGGGCGGGGGAACGCTCGCGCGCTCATTTCAATCCGTCGGTTTCGGGGGAAAGGTGTGTTTGATCGGCTTCCTCGCCGGCGCGGGCGACACCTCGCCTCAGTCGCTGATGATGAAGGGCGCGAGTCTTCAAGGCATCGGCGTCGGCAGCACGCGGATGTTCGAAGAGATGAACCGCGCCATCGAGGTTAACGGAATCAAGCCGGCGATCGATCGCGTCTATCCGTTCGAGCAGGCTCCGGATGCGTTCCGGCACCTGGAGTCGCGAGACTTTGTCGGCAAGATCGTGATTTCGATTTGACGAAGCCTTAGGGCCGTCCCTCGCTCGATGGCGGCACGATTCCCTTGATCCGTAGATAAGCCACCGCCGTACCGTACATCTCGTTATCGTGCATGGTATTGAAATTGAGCACGCCGAGCTTAGTCATATCGCGCCCGAACATCTTCACCTTGGCCGCGCCCGTGGTATCGGTCATGGAGTTATAAATCGCATCGCAATACTCGAATGAGGCCCGGAGCGCGGCAATTAGATCGGCTTTCGAGGTCATCTTACCCGCAGTCCCGGATTTCTGTTCGCCCTTCGCCATCCCGCACAACAGGAGCTGCGTGTCGGCGATGTGACCGATGATCTCGCCATACGTGCGCACTTCCGGAACGGTCCGGAAGGAGTAATTCGCCTCGGGCATCTTGTCGGCCGCCTTCAGAATGTTGTTCTTGATGCCGGTATAGCTGGTCTTCGCGTCGGCGCTGAAGGGATTGTCTTGCGCCAGGGCGAAGCCCGCCCCGAACGCCGCCGCGATGGCCAGAATAGAAAGAAGCTTCACGTATGTCTCCTTGACTCGATGCGTTTTGACTTGATGCGTTTGAACCCCATCAGGATAACAAACGCGTTTCGAGTCAGTCCGTGATTACGCCGTAATACCGACCCATCCAATACGGCAGAATGTAATCGATACCCGCCGTCTCGATATCCCCTTCGCCCCCTCCAGCAAGTTGCACCGGACTGCGCTGCCACAGAAAATCCGTTGTCACGCGATCCTGCACCGGCAGTGGACTGCACGCATTTCCGCCGCACACCGGGAACTGCGACGAAAAATCGCGATATACATCGACTCTTGGCCGTTGTAGCCAGGCGGTCAACAAGGCCACGGTCTGCGAGTCGCGCGACGCGTTTGGCTCGTTGATCGCGCGGTCGATCATGTTGAAATGCGCGTTCTGGTCGCCCCCCGTGGTCGCGCGCAGCTCGGCATAGCCCGCGTCATACCACAGCTTCGAATAACCGCTGCCAAGCCGCATCAGGGTGAAGAACGTCGCATAATCGAGATTGAATTTGTAGTACGAATCCCAATGATCGGCGCAATCGACGCCAATCGCCACCGGCACCCCCGGCGAGATGATGTTGGAGTCGGTCGAATAGTTCGACGCAAAGGCCGGGCCATTCATGCTCTTCGCCACCAGCAGCAATGCTAGCTGTTGATCCGGCCGGATCAGGAAGGACGTGCTGATGCTCCCGTCCGGCATGACCACGTTCCACAAATTACCTTGGAGATAATCCACCATCCGCGTGGCCAGGTAGGAGCACCAGTTGCGCACGCTTGTATCCGTGATCAGCTCGTACGTCACGGCAATTCCAAAGAACACGCCGATGTACTCGTCGCGTGAGGTGTTTCCCACCCAGATATACGGGGCGCCCCAAGCGGTTCCTTGATGAACTCCGTTAGCTGCCTCTTGACTCGCGATCGACGCCGCGTACGGCGAATCCGCGGGAAGCGCGCAGCGGGCCAGAACATTGTTTCCCGTCACGTCGAGCAACATCTTGATCCCTTGAATCGCATTGTTGACGTTCGTGAGCGCCGCGGGATCTTGCGTTACCGCGTAGCGGTACGCCTCCGCAGCCAGATAGTGGCCGGTCCAAAGAGCGGAATCGCCGCAACGCGAGTAATCCGTCACGGTGGAAAGATCCGGAAGCGAGAGCACCGGGTCCAGAATCGTGCCATAAGGAAGATGACGCTGCTGAATGGTGGCGTCGATCGACAGCGCATCCTGCTCAGCCGCAAGCGCCGGCATCAGGAGCGCGAGAGAAACCGCAACCACACGAATCGCACAAGAGGAGCACATCGGGATTCACCTGTGGACGCGGCTGCCTTCATTATACCGTTGGCAATCTCGCCTCCGTCACCTCTTATCGCGAATTGCATCTGCCGATATAGAGGAATAGATCATGGAAACCACCGCAACACATCTCGGGGGCTCGAAATTTGAGGTTACGGCCAGGTCGCACCGTATTGTTTGCGATCAACCGGAGGATAACGGTGGCGCGGATGAGGGGATGACGCCGCCGGAGCTGTTGCTTGCCTCGCTCGCTACTTGCGCCGGATACTACGCCGCGCAGTATCTGAAGGCGAGAAGCCTTAAGACAGATCGGCTAACGGTGCGCGTGAACGCGGAAAAAGCGAAGCAGCCCGCGAGGTTAGGGTCGTTCCAAATCGAGGTAACAGCGCCGGGATTGGAAGGAAGACACGAAGAAGGCTTGCTGAGGGCCGTGAAGGCGTGCCTGATCCACAACACGCTTCTGGGGCTGCCGGAGATACTGGTCACCGTCAATCCGTGCATCGTAGCGCGGGATGCCGGGGAGACCAGGGAACTGCTGACCAGCGCGCTCTGAGGACGCCGGCAAGGGCGGCTACAATCAAGTTCGGGACACAACCCTTGGAGCAGGAGCTTGAAGCTGAGTTAGCCCGCCGGCTAATGGCTGGGGATCAGGGCGCCTTCGACCGGTTCGTCGAGCATTTTCGTTCCAAAATCTTCCGCTATAGCTGGCTGATGTGCGGAAACCGGGAGGACGCGGAGGAGGTCGCGCAGGAGGCTCTGCTGAAGGCCTTTGAGAGCTTCGGCCAACTTCGAGAGCCCGAACGCGTCCGGCCCTGGGTTTTCCGGATCGCAAAGAACGCTTGTCTGATGAAGCGTCGAAAGAGCACGTTCGCGCCGGAGCACGAGCTTTCCCTCGATGAATTGATGCCGGGCCGGAGCGATGACGGCGGAAAGCTCGAAATTGCGGATTGGTCGCGCCTGCCGGAGGATTCCGCGATGCAAGCGGAGATGCAACAGGCTTTGCGGCAAGCGGTTTCGGAGCTGCCCGAGATGTACCGTTCCGTGATTCTGCTGCGGGACCTTGAAGAGCTCAGCACCCAGGACACCGCGCGGATCCTGGACGTTAGCGAGGACACGGTCAAAACTCGATTGCACCGGGCCCGGCTGGCGCTGCGCCAAAAGCTGGACGCTCACCTCCGCGTGAACGGGGGAGGATTGCATGAAACCGCATGAACAGACCCATGAACAAACGATGGACTGCAAGGCGATCTTCGCCGCGCTTTCCGAATACCTGGACATGGAGCTGCCGCCCGATGCTTGTGAAAAGATCCAGGCTCATCTAGCCTCGTGCGCTCCATGCGTCGACTTCGTCTCCAGCCTACGGAAAACCGTCGACTTGTGCCGCCAGTATCAACCGGCTGAGCTGCCGGAGCCGATCGGGCGCGAAGCTCGCGAGAAATTGTTCGAAGCCTATCGGCAGGCGGTCGCGCGCCGCTGACAGCCTGGAGCGCTGCTCGCGGGTCGGATTAGCTTGGCTTAGCTACCTAGCCCGGGGACCTGAAGGATCAGGTCATGGCAGGAAAGGAACGGGTATCATCGCAGATGCGATGACGGCGGCAGCTAAGGTCGGCCGAGCAATGGAGCTGCCAAGCCCGGTAGCTAGCCTGATTCCGAGTCTCGTGCTCAAGACAGTGGTGACGTTTGGGAGCCGGTGACGGTTCGCGGCGATCCCGTTTAGAAG
>JASHRP010000464.1 GCA_030037375.1 Bryobacteraceae bacterium
AACGTCCTTATATGCGGTATCGCCATCCGGATTTTCAATCGCCTCATCGACACGGGAGAAGATGCCGTAGTCGTAGAACGCCTTCTGGATATTGCCCAGTGTGACGGGTGAAAGAGGATCTCCAGGCTTTACGGTGATTTTCTTGTCAACCATTTTCTTGCGCGTGGTTTTCAGGCCGGACACGATTACGCCGCGGACATACTGCGGGTCGCCTTCCGTGATCGTGTAAACCAGGTTCACGCGATGCGCGCCATCTGGCTGCGACGCCACATTAAACGAGGCCGCGGGGTAGCCATGGCTGTAGTAATAGGTGAGGACGTTTTCCCGGTCCATCGATAAAGCCACGTCGGAGTATGGTTCGCCCGCGGCGGAAGCGATCGTTTTCTGCAACTCCGGAAGGCGTTCGGGAGCGACGCCGTTAATCTCCAAATGATCGACGAACCATTGGGGACCCTCGTCGATGTGCAGCGTCAACGCGATATCTCCCTGTTTCCCGCGATAATTCCCCTGAATCGATGAGGACAATTTGACGTCGCGGAAGCCGCTGGCTCGATAGAGCAATCCGATGTTCTCCTCGTCTTTCTTTACAAAAGCCTCGCTATAGCTGCCGTGGCGTGAAAACAGCGATGCCGGCGCCAGGAACATGCGTTCCCGCAGCGTGTCCAGGTCGAAGTAGCTGTCGCCAGTGATTATGAGCTTTACCAGCCGGTACCTCTCTCCACGCGAGATCACATATTCGATCCGCTCCAGGTCCGATTGCTGCTCTTGCACGCGGAATTGAACGTCGACATCGTAGTAGCCCTTGCTCTGAAAATAGTCCGTTAGATTCCGCTTGCCCTCAGTCAGAAGATCGTTGTCGACGGTTCCTTCGTCGTAGACGGGAACGTATCGCTTTAACACCCGCTGAGAGACTTTCGTCCCCACGGCGGAGATTTTAACCTGCGGACCCGGATCGATCTTCAGCTCCGGATGCACGCGGCGGCGCTCAGGGTCATAATCAAGATCCGTGATCTGGACATTGGCCTTATAGCGATCCTGTTTTGCGTATTTCTTGAGCAACCCTTGAACGCCGTTGTGGGTGCGTGAATCGGTGACCTGGCGCCACCAGTGAATCACCGGCAGACGCCAGCCCGTGACGCGAAGAATCGTGGCGTCGGAGAGTTTCGTATCGCCCTGAATCATGGGCATCGCGTATTTCGCGCGTTTGCCGCTTTCGATGCGGAAAGTTACGTACACCTGCTGCGCCTTATCGTCGTGCACCACCGAGGGCGCCACATCGGCTTCATAAAGACCGTTCGCTTGGAATAGTCGAGTAATATTTTGGACAGCCGCGTTCACGTCCGCTTCGTAGAAGGGAGTTCCGAGCATAAGCTGGGTTGCAGCCTCGATCTGTGCTTGATTCGGCGGGTTGGGCGCCCTGCCGTTCAAGGTCATTCCGCCGAAGAATTGAGTAAGCTGCAGATTGAAGCGAATCATGACGCCGTTTCCGGACGGCTCGGCTTCCACCGCGATATTGTCGAACCGCCCTGTCGCGAACATACCGTCGATCGCGTGCGCGACATCTTCCTCGTGCAAGGCCATGCCCTTTTCAAGCGGCTGCGCCTTGGCGAGGTCTTGCGGGGCAAGCGGCTGGCTAGGCGAGTACTGAATATCGACGATTGGGCGCCCTTCGAACTGCGTGACTTGCGCCAGACAGCCAGTGGCAAGTGTCACAGCACACAGGCATATGGCGAAGCGCTCCACCCCACTGGTTAGAGACTCAAGCGTGCCGATCCGTTTCGGTCCGCGCACCCGCCGGCAATCTCTCCGGCGCCGTCATGGGCTGCCGTGAGCCGTAGGTCGAGGCATAGACTTTCGTGAACTCCGCGCCTAGGAAGAAGAGCTGCGCCGAGTAGTACACCCACACCAGCAAGACGATGAATGAGCCCGCCGCCCCGTAAGTCGACGCGAATGCCGCCTTGCCGAGATACAACGCGATCAATTGTTTTCCGATCGTGAAAATGAGCGAAGTGACCGATGCCCCGACGACGACGTCGCGCCAGTCGAGTTTAACGTCTGGCATCACCCGGTAAATGGCCGCGAAGAGCACGGTGATCACCAGGCACGACACCACGAACGCTATGACGTGCAGCCAAGCTTCGGGAACCGGTAATCTCGGTCCCAGAAACCGCCCCAGCGCGGCAATTCCGGCACTGGCCAGCAAGGATAGCAATAAAAGGAATCCGGCCCCGAGAATCAGTAAAAACGAAAAGAAGCGTTCTTTGCCTAGCGCGAGGATGGCCTTGAGGCCGGAGCTAGGTCCTGACTGTGGTTTGGCGTGCCAAATCGTGTTCAATCCGCTCTGCAATTCCACCACGACGGACGAAGCTCCGAACAGCAACGCGATCACGCTCAAGACAGCCGCCACAAGGCCCCCATGGTGTCTCTCCGCGGCTTGAATGATTGTTTGAATGATTCGAGCTTCGTCCCATCCAACAACGTTGTGGATTTCCCAGGCCAATTGGCCTCCAGCCGCGGCCCTTCCGAAGAAAAGTCCCGCCACTCCGACCACGATAATCTCGAGCGGGGACAAAGAAAGAAGGGTGTAGAAAGCAAGAGCGGCAGCGAGCCGAGGGGCATCGTCGTCGTTCCATGCGCCGACGCTTTGCTGAATTAAACCAACAATAGTGACATGTCGATTCACGGCAGTACTACACCGGCAATGGAACTGGCTCCGGCTCTATAATGTCAGGCCCTGGTACCGGCAGGTCATCGGGTTGCTCCGGCTCCATCGGCGGCGGAAGCGGGCGGGGCAGTGGATCGGGAGGCCGTGGATCCTTCGGCGGCGGCTCCCGGGGCGGCGGCTTAGGTTATTCGAGGCTCGCACGGTTACCACCTCCGGCGATGGTATTCCCCGCCGCCGAGCCCGCCGAGATCGATGATCACGGTAATAAGCAAAATGAGCAAGGTCACGCCGGCAAGCGGTTGTCCTGTGTTCGCTATCCACGCGTACGCGAGCGTGGTCAATGGCAGAAAGATGAAGCCCAGGACCGGGAGGAGCAATCCGTGATACGCGCGCTCCAGATAATTCGATAGGAGGAACACCAATACCAGCGCGATCCTCGGAAAAGCCACCAGGAATATGACAAAAAGGCACGCCATGCGTCGCCGATTTCGCAGCACTTCCATTGCCACGCGGTCGAATCTTGTTTGTCTTCGTCCGGAGGGGAGAGGCAATCGCTAGCGGACGTGCAGAAACGGAAGAGAGTGTTGCTCCATCTTTGTCTTTGCCTAGACATCGGCGCGGGAGGGCGCAGGTGTCTTTGGAGGAACCTTCCCGGCCCGAATGAATATTCCGCGAGCTACATATCGATTGCAATTGCATGCCGGCTTCGATTTCGACGCGGCATCGGGCATTCTGGAGTACCTTCGAGACCTGGGCATCAGCCACGTCTACTGCTCGCCCTGCTTGCAGGCAGTGCCTGGAAGCACTCACGGCTATGACGTGGTGGATCCGCGCCGGGTCAGCTCCGATCTCGGCGGGGAGGCCGCGCGGCTGCGCTTTTGCGATAAATTGAAGCAACTCGGCATGGGACAGATTCTGGATATCGTTCCGAATCACATGGCCATCGCCGGCCGGCACAACGCGTGGTGGTGGGACACTTTGGAGAACGGAACCTCCAGCCGCTACGCGCCCTATTTCGATATCGATTGGAACGCGCCTGAGGAGCGGCTGCGCAGCAAGATCATGCTGCCGCTGCTGGAGGATCATTCGGGCCGCGTGATCGCGGAAGGAAAGTTGACCCTGGCGCGGTGCGGCGGCAGCTTCGTGCTGTGTTATCACGATCACCGCTTTCCCGTTGCTCCTCCTTCCATGGCCGGCTTGCTCGCGGAGTGCGCTGAGCGTACCGGCAATGGGCAACTCGGATTCTTGGCCGATTCGCTCGGCCGTCTGGGCCAGCCCTCGGAACCGGATTGGACCGGCCTCATAAACCACGATCGCGACAAGGAAGCGATTCGGCAACAGCTCGCGAGGCTGTGCGCGGAGCAGCCGGAACTCGCCCGTCAGATCGACGCCGCTATCGACGAGCTCAACCACGATCCCGAACGGTTGGACGCAGTGCTGCTACACCAGAACTATCGCCTGGCGCGCTGGCGCACCGCCGCGCGAGAGCTGGTATACCGGCGGTTTTTCGATATCAATACGCTGGTCGGTTTGCGTGTAGAAAATGAGCGCGTGTTCTTGGATACTCATGAGCTGATTCTGCGATGGCTGCGCGACGGCCAACTGGATGGGGTTCGCGTCGACCATCCCGATGGCTTGCGCAATCCGCAGCAGTATTTCGAGCGGCTCCACAAAGCCGCGCCCGATGCGTGGATCGTGGCGGAAAAAATCCTTCAATCCGGCGAGTCGGTTCCGGATTCGTGGAAGGTCGCTGGGACCACCGGATACGACTTTCTTAACGTTGCGGGCGGGTTGTTTGTCGATCCCCGCGCGGAAGCGCCATTGAACGAGGCGTATCGTGAGTTCACCGGAGAAACCGTCGACTTTGCCTCGGTCAGTCTGGAGAAGAAACTGGTGGTGCTGCGAGACATCCTCGGAAGCGATCTCAATCGCCTGACGGCATTGCTGGTCCAAATCTGCGAGGACCATCGTGACTACCGCGATTACACCCGTCATGAGCTGCATGAGGCGATTCGGGAAGTGATCGCGCACTTCAACGTGTACCGTACTTATGCCCGGGCGTCCGAAGGCTCGATTTCGCAGGCGGACCTGGCTGTCATTCAG
>JASHRP010000465.1 GCA_030037375.1 Bryobacteraceae bacterium
GACGGAAACGCCATGGCCCACGGACAACCGGTTTCCGGATTAATCGAACCCGGTCCCGTCGTACCCCGGCACCCGCCCAGCACGTTTGAGCAGATCACGAAATATTGTTCGGTATCGAAAGCCTTCCCCGGGCCGATCATGTTCGACCACCAGCCGCCTTCGCCGGCGGCATGCGCGTCGCCGGAAAACGCGTGCAGCACCAGGATGGCGTTATCCCGAGCCTGGTTCAGCGTTCCATACGTCTCATACGCCACTTCCACCGGCGTCAGAACCGCGCCGCTATCCAGCATCAGCTTTTCGAACGTAGCCGTGGCGGACTCAGCCGCCATCTGCGTGGTCACCATACGGGATCAATTCAAGTTTACAGCGACGCGGGGAGAATGAGTCTTCGCGCTTACTTCGCGAAGTAGCTGTCGTTGTAAACCACCGGAACCTTGCTCTTCAGCTCGTCGACCGCCTTGTCCGCGGCTGCCGGGCCGAGCTGCTTCTCAATGTCCGGCTTGGCCGCTTCGTAGCTCTTGGTGGTGTGCGACTCCACCAGGATCAAGTGATAGCCGAAGGCGCTGCGGACCGGCTGGCTCACCTGCCCCACAGGAAGCGAAAAAGCAGCCTCATCGAACTCCTTGACCATCGTGCCGCGGCCGAATGTATCCAAATCTCCGCCATTCTGGCCCGAGCCGACGTCGTCGCTCTCCGTCTGCGCCAGCTCCGCGAACTTCGCGCCGGCAAGAATCTTCGCGCGCAGATCTTGGCACTTCTTCAGCGCTTCCTCTTCGGTCAGATCCTTTTGATCCAGCCGCAGCGGAACCGCCGATCCCTTGAACCGGATCAAAATGTGCCTGGCATGCACCTGCTCCATCTCGCCCTTGTGCGCTTCGTAATACGCGCGCATTGCGGCTTCGTCCGAGTTTCCTAGCGTCCGGTAAACCGCGCTCGCCAAAACCTGCTTGTCGTTGAGCTCCAGCCGCGTCTTCACATCCGGTGTCTGATCCAGCTTCTGCTTCCGAGCCTCATTGGCCAGCACGGTCAGCTCCACCAACTGATCCGCAAGTCCCTTGCGACCCTCCGGCGTCTTCATCTGCGCTTGCGCGTTCGCGGGCAGCGTGCCAATAATCCGCTCGAATTCAGCCTGAGTGATTTTCTCATCGCCGATCGTGAGGACGACAGGGTCGGCCCCGGCCGGCGCCGTTTGCGCCGATGCCACTTGCAAAACAACCGGCGCGGCGGCCAGCAGGAACCTGAGGATTTTCATACCCTAAGCATACCAGCCCGATCCTCAATCGCTTTCCTTCGTAAAATAAATCCGTGGCCGATAAAATCAGCGTGGCGCGAGCGTGAGGCGCTTCCACGTTTTCATTGCCGCCTGCGCCCTTGCCGTCACTGCTCACACCGAATCGACACCGGCTCAACCAACTCCCGCGCTCATGCCCTGGCCCGCGCAGATCAGCGTGCGCAATGAGGCGTTCCGCATTGGAGTCGATTTTTCCATCTCTGTTTCGGGTGCCGGCGGCAACGATACGCGCGTAAGAGCTGCCGCGCAGCGCACCATCGCCCGCCTGGCTCGCCAAACCGGTCTTCCGCTTTCGTTGACCAATCCCGCGGATCGCTCTCTGACGACCGAGGCGCTGATGACCGTGGCCGTCGAAAGGCGCGACCACGCGGGTCCGCAAAAATTAGGCGACGACGAATCGTACGCGCTGCTTATTTCCTCGGATCGAATCCGTCTCTCTGCGGATGGCCCGCTCGGCGCGCTGCGCGGTTTCGAGACGTTTCTGCAATTGGTAATCCCCTGCGTGGGCGATTCTCCCGGCTTCTGTGCGCCTCAGGTCGAAATTCGCGATCAGCCGCGGTTCCCTTGGCGCGGTCTGTCGCTCGATGTCTCCCGCCACTTCATTCCTATCGACGGCATCGAACGCACCATCGACGGTCTGGCCGCCGTCAAGCTCAATGTCTTGCACTGGCATCTCTCGGACGATCAGGGCTTCCGTGTCGAGAGCAAGAAGTATCCGAAACTGCAGCAGCTCGGCTCGGACGGCGAGTATTACACGCAAGCGGAGGTTCGCGACGTAGTCGCCTATGCGCGCGACCGTGGCGTTCGCATCGTTCCCGAATTCGACGTGCCTGGCCATTCCACTAGCTGGCTGGCTGCGTATCCCAACCTCGCGAGCAAGCCCGGCCCATACCACATCGTTCATTCAGGCGCCGATCCCATGGGCGCAATCGACCCGACCAAGGATTCGACCTACAACTTCCTCGACGGTCTCTTCACAGAGATGGCGAAGCTGTTTCCAGACGAATATTTTCACATCGGCGGCGATGAAGTGAGCGCGCGCGAATGGACCGGCCAGCCGCGCATTAAATCCTTCATGAAGTCGCACAAGCTGGCCGGCGCGAAAGATCTGCAGGCCTACTTCAACAAGCGCCTTCAGAAGATCCTAGCCAAGCGCGGCAAGAAGATGGAGGGCTGGGACGAGATCCTGCAAGCCGATCTGCCCAAGAACATCATGATCCAATCCTGGCGCGGCTCGAAATCCCTCGCCGAGGCCGCGAGCCAGGGCTACACCGGAATTCTCTCCGCCGGTTATTACCTGGATCTGATGCAATCCTCCGCGCAGCATTACGCCGTCGATCCCTTGAGCGGAGACGCCGGCCAGCTCGCGCCAGAGGAACAGGCTCGCATCCTCGGAGGCGAAGCGGCGATGTGGGAGGAACTGGTCACGGCTGAAACGCTGGATGCGAAACTCTGGCCTCGACTGGCTGCCATTGCAGAGCGGTTCTGGTCGCCTCGCACCGTGACCGATGTCGCCTCGATGTACGCGCGTCTCGACGCGGTGAATCGCTGGCTCGAATGGCTCGGCTTGACGCAGCGCTCGAATCTCGAGCTCATGCGCGAGCGTCTCGCGGCGAATGCTCCCGTCGGTCCCCTCGACGCCTTTGCTTCGATGCTCGAGCCCGTAAAAGGTTATGAGCGCCATCGTACGCCCTATGGCGCGTCAACTCCCTTCAATCATCTCGTCGACGCGATTCCGCCGGAGAGCGATTCCGCGCGCGTCTTCCGCGACGCGGTCGACAGCTATCTCGCGAATCCCACCGAAGAAGCCGCCGATGCTCTGCGCGCGCAGCTCAAGGCGTGGTCCCGCGCCGCCGACGATGTTCGTCCTCTGCTCGAAAGCAACTCCTTGCTCGAGGAAGATCTGCCCATCGCCGATTCCGCGCAGGTTCTCTGCAAGGCTGGAATCGAGGCGCTCAGCTACGCGAAATCTCCCGCACCCTCGAACTGGAAGCAGCAGACGCTCGAAGCCGTGAAGGACGCTTCCAAGCACAACGCGGCGCTGCTGATCCCGTTCGCTCCCGCTGTTCAGAAACTAGTGGAAACTGCTCAATAAGGAACCTTATCACGGCGAGCCGGCACAGGGCGGAGCCGCCGACAATCGATTCAAATAAAGAGGGGCGGGCCGCTCCGTTGTGCCGGCGTATAGTTAAAAGAGGCACAGGCGAATATGCATCGTCTTTTTCCGGCCCTTGCTCTCTTCTTCACGGCCGCGCCAGCGTACAGCCAGCAAGTCTCCTTCAAAGACCCGGCCCTCGACAAGATCGTCCACAAGTACATCCCGGATCAAACGCCCGACAGTCCTCTCACCGCCGACCGGGTCGCCTCGGTGATTCTCGTCTCCGCCGAAAGCGGCCAGACCGTTCACGACCTGAGCGGTCTCGAAGCCTGCAAGAAGCTGACGTATCTGTACCTGCCGGACGCTCAGATCACTGATCTCTCGCCGCTCGCGAAGCTCACCTCGCTTGAATCGGTCACGATTCGCGGAGGCAAGCTTCATGATTTAACTCCGCTGGCGGGCCTGACCAATCTTCAATACCTTGATTTGGCAAATGACGACATCTCCGACATCCGTCCGCTAGCCGGTTTGACGAAGCTGACGCATCTGAATCTTTCCGGTAACCACGTCACGGATCTCAGTGCTCTGAACGGCCTTCCGATGCTGCAGGAATTGATCGTCGCCAACAACCAGATCAGCGACCTCACGCCCCTCGGAGGATTCAAGTCGCTCTGGCTGCTCGATATCAAGAACAACAAGGTCACGGATCTTTCACCGCTCAAATCGCTGAAGGACTGGCGCTATCTGTACCTGGATCAAAACCAGATCAAGGATCTCGCCCCGCTGGTGTCCGCGATCACCCCCGCAACTGGCCTCGAAGCCGCAATCGTCCCGTTCCGCACGCTGACCGTCTCTGGCAATCCTTTAAGCGCGGACGCCCGCTCGAAGGAGCTTCCCGAGCTCGAAAAGCGAGTGCTGAACGTGATTGCGAACTAGCGGACTAACCTACCTGGCCGACCCGCTCGCCGTCGGCGCGTGAATCTCCTGCAAGCTCCACACGCGGATCGGATCCCTGCGCCGTGAGGCGATCGCCTCCACCGCCGCACGCGCTCCGCTCATGGTGGTGATGCACGGGACTCGATACGTGACTGCGCTGCGCCGGATTTTCTTCTCATCGTCGAAGGCGTGCGCTCCGCTGGTCCCCGTATACACGATCAAGCTTAGCGATCCCGCTTTCAGCAAATCGACCGCGTTCGGCCGCCCTTCATTCACTTTGAAAACGACCTTCGCCGGCACATCCACCGCCCGAATCGCATCCGCAGTCCCTCGAGTCGCGAAGATCTCGAAGCCCAGTTCGTGAAATCTCCGCGCCAGCATTGCCGCGGAGCTCTTGTCGCGTTCATTCACGCTCATGAACACGCGCCCCTTGTCCGGCAGCGGCGTGCCCGCGCTCAACTGCGCCTTCGCGAACGCTTCGCCGAAATTGTCGCCGACGCCCATCACTTCGCCAGTCGACCGCATCTCCGGCCCCAACGCAGGGTCAACTCCCGGAAATTTATTGAACGGAAACACCGGCGACTTCACGAAGTACCGCGGCACTTCCAGCACGCCGCGCGCCTGCGTGAAATCCGAGATCTTCTTACCGAGCATCAGGCCCACCGCGATCCTCGGCAGCGCGACGCCCGTCGCCTTGCTGACATACGGCGCGGTCCTCGACGCACGTGGATTCACCTCCAGCACGTACACCGTCCCGTCCTTCACCGCGTACTGCACGTTCATAAGGCCGATCACGTTCAGCGCGCGCGCCAGCCGTTCCGTGTACGAGCGTATCGTCGCAATCGTTTCCGCCGGAAGCGACGTCGCAGGCAGCACGCAGCTCGAATCGCCCGAGTGCACTCCCGCCTCTTCAATGTGCTCCATGATCCCGGCGATCAGCACCCCTCCGTGCGAATCGGCCAGCGCGTCCACGTCCACTTCGGTCGCGTCTTCCAGGAACCGGTCGATCAGCACCGGCCGGTCCTGCGAAAACACCACCGCTTCTCGCATGTACCGCCGCACCGTGTCTTCGTCGTAGGCGATCACCATCGCTCGGCCGCCGAGCACGTAACTCGGCCGCACCAGTACCGGATAGCCAATCTGCCGCGCGACCTCACAGGCGGCTTCCGCCGTTGTAGCAGATCCATTCGCCGGGGCGGGGATCGCCAAATCATCCAGCAATTTTCCGAACCGCTTGCGATCCTCCGCCAAATCGATATTCTCCGGATCGGTGCCGATAATCGGCACGCCCGCATGCTTCAGCGGCAGAGCCAGAGTCAGCGGAGTCTGCCCGCCGAACTGCACGATCACGCCGTCCGGCTTCTCGGTGTCGCAAATGTTCAAAACTTCCTCGAGCGTCAGCGGCTCGAAGTACAATCGGTCGCTGGTATCGTAGTCGGTCGAAACGGTCTCGGGGTTGCAATTGACCATGATCGACTCGATCCCGAACTCTTGCAGCGCATACGAGGCATGGCAGCAGCAGTAATCGAACTCGATTCCCTGGCCAATGCGATTCGGTCCGCTCCCCAGAATCATCACCTTCTTGCGATCAGACGGCGCGGCCTCGCATTCCGATTCGTAGCTCGAATACATGTACGGTGTGAAGCTTTCAAACTCCGCTGCGCAGGTGTCCACGCGATTGAAGACCGCCGTTACGCCCATCTCTTTTCGCCGAGCCCGAACCGTGAGTGCGCTGACATTCCACGCCCGGCCCAGCGCCGAGTCCGATAATCCATCGCGCTTGAAGTTCCGCAATTGTTCCTGGCTGACATCGTCAGCGGAAAGGCGTCGCGCCATGCGCTCCTCATCCACCGTCTCGCGAACCTGCCGCAGGAACCACGGATCGATCGCGGTGAGCTGATGGACTTGCTCTTCCGTGTACCCTTGCTCGAATGCGAAGCGAATG
Source organism: Bryobacteraceae bacterium (assembly GCA_030037375.1). GTDB lineage: Bacteria > Acidobacteriota > Terriglobia > Bryobacterales > Bryobacteraceae > Palsa-187. Next base: position 6,271 of record JASHRP010000465.1, read on the forward strand.
TAGCCCAGCCGGTCCGGATTCGGCGTGATCAGCCGAGCTTCAATCAGCTCCTCTTGATACTTGGTTGCGCCGTCGGATTTTCCGGTCTCGAGACTCCGCATTCCCTTGCCCAGCGCCTGCTTGAACGTGCGTCCGATCGCCATCACTTCGCCCACGCTCTTCATCTGCGTGCCAAGCACCGGCTCGGCGCCTGGGAATTTTTCGAATTGCCAGCGCGGAATCTTCGCGACGACGTAGTCGATCGTCGGCTCAAAACACGCGGGAGTTTTGCGCGTGATGTCGTTCTTGATCTCGTCCAGCCGGTACCCCACCGCCAGCTTCGCGGCGATTTTCGCGATCGGGAATCCCGTCGCCTTCGAAGCCAGCGCGGAGCTACGCGACACGCGCGGATTCATTTCCACGATCACCATGCGCCCGCTCACCGGGTCGATGGCGAACTGCACATTCGAGCCGCCGGTATCGACGCCGATCTTGCGCAGGCACGCCAGCGCGCCGTCGCGCATCATCTGATACTCGCGATCCGTGAGCGTCTGCGCGGGAGCCACGGTGATCGAATCGCCGGTGTGCACGCCCATGGGATCGAAGTTCTCGATCGAGCAGACGATGATGGCGTTGTCGGCGAGATCGCGCATGACTTCAAGCTCGAATTCCTTCCAACCCAGCACGCTCTCTTCGATCAGCACCTCGTGCACGGGCGAAAGATCCAGGCCGCTTTCGAGAATTTGGACCAGTTCCTCGCGGTTATAGGCAATTCCTCCGCCGCTGCCGCCGAGCGTGAAACTTGGCCGCAGAATCACCGGGAAACCGATGCGGTTGGCGAAGTCCATGCCCTTCTCGACCGAATTCACCAGTTGCGATTGCGGCAAATCCAACCCGATCTCTCGCATTGCGTCTTTGAACAGCAGCCGGTCTTCGGCGCGCTTGATCGAATCGATCTTCGCTCCGATCAATTCCACGCCGTACTTGTCGAGCACGCCCGCTTCAGCCAGCGCCACGCTCAGGTTCAACCCGGTCTGGCCGCCCACGGTCGATAGAAGCGCATCCGGCCGCTCCCGCCGGATCACCTCCGTTGCGTATTCCACGCTCAAAGGTTCCACGTAAGTCCGGTCCGCCAGGTTCGGATCGGTCATAATCGTGGCGGGATTCGAATTGATCAGCACCACTTCAAAGCCGTCCGCACGCAGAGCCTTGCACGCCTGCGCGCCGGAGTAATCGAACTCACAAGCTTGCCCGATGACAATCGGGCCCGAGCCCACGATCAAGATCCGATGAAGGTCATTGCGCCGCGGCATCTACTTTTCGTCCATCAACTTTCGGAAATCGTCGAACAGGTAATGCGAATCGTGCGGTCCGGGCGCGGCCTC
>JASHRP010000466.1 GCA_030037375.1 Bryobacteraceae bacterium
CTCGCCCGCGTGGCCGGGGAAGACTTCGTTCGCGAACAGGCCGATAAAGATGGCTCGCGCCGAACGCCAGAATCCGACCGGCTCGACCGGCCGCAGCATCAGCGCCCAGCGATAGCCTTGCAGAAGATAGACCGCGATGTCCGCAGCCACCGCTAGAGCGACCCATTTCCAATCCATGGTCGCCAGGTCGTCGCGCAGTTCACCTAACTTCGCGTCCCGCAGCGTCCATACGAGACAGCCAAGCGACACCAGGTTGATGAGGACCAGCAGGATGCGGGCTTGCATCCCACGCGACTGTAAGACGCCCAAGCAACCATCATAACGAACGGGTCTGTGTAATAATGCAACGGATTGTTCGATTACATCGTGGTGGGAGCGGGAACGGCTGGATGCGCGCTGGCCGCGCGTCTCACCGAAGATCCTTCCGTGCACGTTCTTCTGGTGGATGCGGGACCGCCGGGACGCGGCCGATGCATCTCGACGCCCGCCGGTTTTCCAGCGCTGCTGGGGTCCGGACTCGATTGGCGGGACGCCACCGAGCCACAAGAGTACCTGAACGGACGCCGGCTGGCTTGGCCGCGCGGAAAGGTGCTTGGCGGAAGCGGATCGCTGAGCGCGATGATTCACCTGCATGGCTGCCGCGCGGACTACAACGCGTGGTGCAAGCTGGGAAATCCCGGGTGGGGATTCGACGATCTTGCCGAGCTTTGGACCGATCCGCCCCCGAGTTCACACGCGATTGAGCCGAACAAGCTCACCGAAGTGTTTTTGGATGCCTGCAAGTCTTGCGGAATCGTTCCGTACAAAGATTTCAAGGGACCGGAAGAGGAGGGCGCGGGAATTTATCCCACCGCTCGCATGAACGGGGAGCGATGGACTGCGGTGTTCGCGTTTCTAACTCCCGCGTTGAAGCGGGGCAATCTGACCGTGTGGACCGGGGTACAGGCCGCGCGAGTCGTGACCGAGAACGGCCGCGCCACGGGCGTGGAGTATTTGCTGAAAGGCTCGCTACAGCAGGTTCGGGCCGAGCATGAGGTAATCCTGTGCGCGGGCGCCGTCGGGTCCGCGCAACTGTTGTTGCTGAGCGGGATTGGGCCCGCTCAGGATCTCGAGCAACTCGGCATTCCCGTAATCTCTCCACTGTCAGGCGTGGGCGCGAATCTTCAGGATCATCCGGCGGTGAGCCTGCGCTGGACTTGTCCGCAGCCGGTTTCGCTCGATGGCACGGCAACGTGGCGGAACGTTGCAGAGCATCGGCTGCGAAAACGCGGTCCTTTGGCGTCCAACTTGATCGAGGGCGGAGCGTTCCTGAAATCGGGCTCGGCAGCGCCCGCTTGTGACCTGGAGATTCTGTTCGCGCCGCTATATTCGCTCGAGCGGGGATTGAATGCGCCGGCGGCTCATCACGGGTTCACTCTGCTCGCCGCGTTGCTCACGCCGGCCTCGCGTGGTCGAGTGACGCTGAGATCAGCGAACCCGCGGGATCTCCCGCGCGTCGACCCGCGCTATTTGACCGCGCCGGAAGACAAGGAGTTGCTGGCCCGAGCGGCCGAGAGGGCGCGCGCGATTGTGGCTGCCCCGCCCTTCGCGCCATACCGGGGTGAAGGGGCGTCCTCGCGGGATGCAGACGAGATCGAAGAGAAAACCGTCAGCCTCCACCATGCCGCGGGAACCTGCCGAATGGGTATGTCGGAGGATTGTGTCACGGATGCTTCGTTACGAGTTCGCGGGATCGAAGGCTTGCGCGTGGCGGATGCCAGCATCATGCCCGCGCTTCCTCGCTCGCATCCGAACGCGACTGTAATGGTGATCGCGGAGAAAGCCGCAAGACTCATTCGCGGGTCCTGAATCGGGGAAACGGCTTAGCCCTTCGGCGGCATCCAAGAAGTTGACACACTTTTTACTTGCCCTTGCAACAAATTCGAAGGACACTGAAATTTCATGGCTACCGTAAAGTTCACCGACAGCGCACCCGTTCGCGAGCCGGCCGACCGCTGGAGCACGGCGGAGGCGGCCGAGCTGTACGATGTCGCTAGTTGGGGCAAGGGCTATTTTTCGGTCGGGAAGAACGGCCACTTGTGGGTGCACCCGGAGAAGGATCCCAGCCGCGGACTGGACTTGAAGGAGCTGGTCGACAATCTTCAGCTACGTGGCATCGCGCTGCCGTTGCTGATCCGGTTCGGCGAAATCTTGAAGCATCGCCTGGGAGAAATGCATCAGGCGTTTCAAAATTCGATCGCCGAGCATGGCTACAAGGGCAACTATTGCTGCGTGTATCCGATCAAAGTGAACCAGCAGCGCCAGGTGGTGGAGGAGGTATTCGAGTACGGCCGGCCGTACAACTTCGGCTTGGAAGCCGGCTCGAAACCGGAGCTGCTGGCGGTGCTGGCAATCGCCGACAACAATACTCCGATAATTTGTAACGGGTTTAAGGATGATGAATATATCGAGATGGTCATGCTGGCCAAGAAGATCGGCCGGCAGATCATTCCGGTAGTGGAAAAATACACTGAGCTCGACCTGATTCTTAAGCATTCGGCGCGCGTGGGAGTGCGGCCGGTGATCGGGCTGCGCATCAAATTGGCCAGCCGCGGATCGGGACGCTGGAAATCCTCGGGCGGTTATCGCTCCAAGTTCGGATTGACCGTCACGGAAGGTTTGCGGGCTCTCGATCAGCTCAAGAGCTTGCAGATGGAGGATTGCCTCCAGCTTCTGCACTTCCATTTGGGCAGCCAGATTACTAACATTCGCCAGATCAAGGGCGCGGTGATGGAAGCGGCGCGCGTGTTCGTCGAGCTTCGCCGGGCGGGAGCGGGCCTGTGCTATATGGACGTGGGCGGAGGGTTGGGAATCGACTACGACGGCTCCCAGACAGATTTCGAATCGAGCGTGAATTACACGCTGCAAGAGTACGCGAACGACGTGGTCTATCACATCCAGAGCGTGTGCGATGAAGCCGAAGTGCCGCATCCGACCATCGTCAGCGAGAGCGGCCGGGCCATCGCCGCTTATCACAGCGTGCTGCTGTTCAACGTGCTGGGGGTGACCGGATTCGGCGACGGCGAAAACGGCCACGAGATCCCCGAAGACGCGGAGCAGCCTTTGATCGATTTGAAAGAAACGCTGCGGAGTCTTTCGAGCAAGAACCTGCTCGAAAGCTTTCATGACTCCCAGCAGGCGCTCGACTCGGCGCTGAATCTTTTCAGCCTCGGATATCTGCCGTTGCAGCAACGGAGCTGGGCGGAGTCGATCTATTGGCAGATTTGCAGGCGCATTCAAAAGCTCGCGCAGGAGCTGGATTATTTCCCGGAGGAACTGGAAGGCCTGGATGGGTTGCTCTCCGACACGTACTTCTGCAACTTCTCGTTGTTCCAAAGCATGCCGGATAGTTGGGCGGTGAAGCAGCTATTTCCGATCATGCCGATTCATCGGCTGGAAGAGGAGCCGTTCAAGCATGGCATTCTCGGCGACATCTCTTGCGACTCCGACGGTAAAGTGGATCAGTTCATCGACCGGCGCGACGTTAAGAAGACGCTGCCGCTGCATCCCTTTAACGGCGACGATCCGTATGTTTTGGGCGCGTTCCTGGTCGGCGCTTATCAGGAGATCCTCGGGGACCTGCACAATCTGTTCGGCGATACCAACGCCGTTCATGTGAGCCTGGATGAGAAGGGCGCGGTAGTCCTGGACGCGGTGATCCGCGGCGACACCGTGCGCGAGGTCCTCGATTACGTCCAATTCCATTCACGAACGCTGCTCGACCAATTCCGCAAAGATGTCGAAGCAGCCGTGCGCGATGGGCGGATCGGCTATGAAGAGTCCGGAGCCCTGCTGCGATTCTACGAAGAGGGTCTGAACGGCTACACGTATCTGGAGCAGTAGTGCGCTGGTTGGCGCTGGGATTCGTACTCACTGCCGCGTCCGCGCCTATACAGCCCGGGTTTCGGCTTCCTGACGATGCCGTTCCGTTGAAGTATACGATCGAACTCCGGATCGATCCCAATAAAGAGACGTTCGAGGGCTCGGCCGATATACAGATCAAGGTCGTCCGGCCGGCCTCGACGATCTGGTTGAACGGAAAAGATCTGGAGCTTGAGTCGGTGGCTTTCGGCGACGCTGGTTCGCCTGCGCGCGGGCGTATCGCAACGAAGGAGCTGATCGCGATTGACGGGGCTTTCAGCCCGGGCGAATACGACCTGCGCATCAACTATCGCGGACACCTCGACGACAAGGCAGTGGTGGGCGCATACCGCCGGAAGGTCGATGGCAATTGGTACGTCTACACGACGTTCACGCCGATTGAGGCTCGCCGGGCTTTCCCGTGTTTCGATGAGCCCCGGTTCAAGACGCCGTGGAAGATTTCAATAAAAGTGCCTCAGGGTGAAAGGGCATTTTCGAATGCCGCGGAGATCGGGGAGGAGCAAGCCAAGGATGGAGAGGAAAGGGTTAATTTTGCGGAGACCAAGCCGCTGCCGTCAGAGCTGGTCGCGTTCGCGGTGGGACCTTTCGACGTGTATGAAGGCAAGCCTGCCGGTGAGGTGGGAACACCGATTCGCGTGATCACTCCGAAGGGTCACGCGGCGGAAGGCAAAGCCGCGACGGACGGCGCGTTCATTTTGCTGCCACGCCTAGAAGAGTACACCGGAATTCCCTATCAATTCGGCAAACTGGATCATCTGGCGGAGCCGGAGGGAGAGTTTGGAGCTGTCGAGAATCCGGGACTTATTGTTTACCTGGCTCGCGAACTGCTCATTTTGCCCGGCGCGGAAACGAACTCTGCTATTCACGGCTTGCGGCTGCTGGAGGCGCACGAAATGGGTCATCAATGGTTCGGCGACCTGGTGACACAGCGGGATTGGGACGACGTGTGGCTAAGCGAGGGCTTCGCGACGTGGATCTCCGAAAAGGTGATGGATCAAGACGAGAAGCCGGAGCGCGCGCATTTGAGCTTCCTGGAGGAGCGGGAGCGGATCATGCAGATCGACGATTCGCGCCGGTCGCGTCCCGTCCGCGTCGAGCCGAAGGATCGCGAGGGTACAAAGGACATCTACAACCGCTTCGTCTACGACAAGGGAGCGGCGATCTTGCTGATGCTCGAAGGATGGTTGGGAGAAGACAAGTTTCAGCATGGCATCCGAGCGTACCTGAATGAGCATCTTTTCGGGAACGCGACGACGGCCGACTTGGCGGATGCGCTCAAGCGCGCCTCGGGAGTCGATCCGTCCGCAGTCATGCATTCGTTTCTCGACGTCGCGGGTCTCCCTCGCGTGAACGTAGAAGTGGAATGCAAGGCAACGCCTAAGATCAAGATTCGTCAAACCGGGGCATCCGCGATTCCGGTGTGTTATCGCGGTCCGGGCATCGGACGAAGCTGTACGGTGCTCGACGGTCCGTCCAAGGACTTCGATCTGCCCGAAGGTTCAAGCTGCCCTGCCTGGGTGGAAGCGAACGCGGGAGGGACGGGATACTATCGAACCACATGGACGGTGGCCCAACTTGCGGGACTGTCCTTGAAGGATCTTTCGCCAGCGGAGCGGCTAACGCTGGCATTCGATCTGCGCGCGCTGGACCCGCGATCCTCTCCGGCCGATCGCGCCGCGGCGCGGGCGATGCTCGCGCGTTTGGCGTCAGATGCGGAGCCAGAGGTCGCGGCCGCCGCGCAGGAGGCCGGGGAGAAAACTAGCGCGCGTGGAAGCTCGCGATGACGCCCTTTTGCCCAACGGCCCAGCCGCTAGAGCCCACGAAGCCGATCGCGTTGTAGTTTCCAGTGTCGAACGACTTCCAGGTTTTTCCGTCATCGAGCGAGACATCGGAACCGGACGGCCCTGAGGCGATCCACAGCTTTTCCGGTTCGACGTACGCGACCGCTGAGCGGTAGCCGCTAGGAGATGACGCCGGCGCGGTCCAGCTCTTCCCACCGTCGCTGGTAATGGCGATCACGCTCGTGGCCTCTTTCGGCTTGCTGTAATCGCCGCCAACGGCGACTCCGTGCCGCGCATCGGAAAATGCAAGCGAGAAGATTCCCGCGTTGTCGGAATCGTGGCGTACAGGAGTCTTGACCGCAGTCCAGGTCTTACCGTCGTCTTCGGAGTGAAGGATTCGAGCGCCATCGGGGCCCCCGGTCGCGAACCATGCGTCATGCGCGCCGCGCACGATGAGGCTCGAATTGCTCGCAGCGAATGTTCCCTCCTTCTCTAATGCCTGAGGACCTTTTTGCTGCTTCCAGGTATCGCCGCCGTCGGAGGTGGTCCAGATCTCGAAGCGGCCATTGAGAGGATCGCCGAGCAGGATGCCGTGCATCCGATCCCAAAACGCGATTCCATCCCAAAAGCCTTTGGGATCGGGATCGACCATCACCAGGTTCCACTTAACTCCGCCATCGTCGGTTTGATACAGGCGCGACAACGGTCCCGTGCCAGCGCTCATCAGGAATACTGACTTTTCGGAGAACGCATGAACGGCGCGAAAGTCGGCGTCGGCTGCGCCGGGAACGACGTTCGGAGTCCAGGTCGCGCCGCCATCGGTGGTTCGGAGGAATGTCCCCTTCGCGCCGCTCGCCCATGCGACCATCGGACTCACGGCGCTGATTCCGCGCAAAGCGACGGTTGTATTGCTCGTCTGAGGAGTCCACGACTGAGCTGAAGCTGCGCCTGAGGCTGAAATCGCCGCAAGCACGAAAAGCAGCCGGAAGGCTGTCCATTCATGAGAGAGGCGCGGGCGGATCATACGCGGAAGCGCTCGTCGATTTCGACTTGATAGCCGCTGGCGAGGCGATTGGTCTCGTTGGCCATGCCGACCACGGCCATCAGCTCCGCGAACTGGGCGTCGGTCATACCGGCTTTTCGCGCGGCCGCGGTGTGAGACGCGATGCAATAGCCGCATTGGTTGGTCGCGCTGACGGCGAGATAAACCATTTCCTTGACCAGCGCGTCCAGTGCGCCGGGCTGCATGATTTGTTTAATCGATTCCCACGTGCGCTTGAGCGTGATCGGGTCGTGCGCCAGAGCCTTCCAGAAATTATTGACGTAATCGGTCTGGCGGGTTGCCATGATGTCGTCGTAAACGGCGCGAACGGCTGGCGGCGCGTCTTGATATTCGATCAGCTTGAACGTGGCCATACAACTTTAGTTGCGAGAACCCGCGGGTTCGGTTCGACCAGCCAATGGCTTGACCACCGATCCTCCGCAAACACCCACGCCGGTGTTGAGCAAGGCGGTCAGAAAATTCGAAAGCACCAGATAGATGGTTTGCTCGGTCACCGGCGTGCGATTGGGAAGGCGGAAGTTCGCGGGTAGTTCTTTGTTGATCTGCACGCGCACGGCGTTGGGCAAAGCACGTCCGCTCCGGTCGCGCTGATTCGCAACGGTAATCGGGGTCTGAAGCACCGCGCCGCTGGCTCCGTCGACATAGAAATGGCAGCGCGAGAACCAACCGAGGTTGCCGGAATCCGTCGCGTCGAATAATAGCAACGGCGATTGCCGGTTCTCAGCATGCAGATCCAGCACGACGCGGCGCGCGTCGTCTTCCAGCTTGAACGCGAATCCAGCCTGACGCGCTACGTGCTCAATGGATTCGACCTCCAGCTCGAGCAGCAAGAACTTGTGCCGGCCCGCTTGTAATACTTGCATTCGTTGCCATTCTAGCAGCCGTTATGATGAAGGGTGTGCGATGGGTGAGAAGCTTTAAGCGGTGGGCGGGCTTGACTCCGTTGCTCTGTCTGTGCCTGCTCGCGGGGTGCGTGCATCCGGAAGATTCGGGAGTGCAGGTGATCGTGGGGGCGAAACTGGAGCCGGGCGGCGGCGCCGCGCCTCTGGACTATTCGGTCGTGGTTGTCGCTGACGGCAAGTTCCGAGCCGTGGGCCCGCAGTCTTCCACACCGGTTCCCATCGGCGCGAAGATTACCAGCGGCCGCGGCATGACTATCGAACCGATTCCGGGCGGCGAACCGATCACGGTGGGAAGGCCGGCAAATTTAGTCCTCAAAGGCGATCACGAACGCGTGATGCGCGGCGGCGTGTGGATCGACTCTCAGCAGTGAATCGAACTTTGGATCAGGCTCAATCGCTATCCGTCCAGCGCGCGCAAGTCGAATTTCACAACTTCGCTTCGTTCGGCCAGCCCGAGCGAAACCTCCGGATTTACGCGGAGGAGAACCAGCGCCGAGCCGAGGTGATCCGCGCGCATCGCGAGTTCATCGGCGAGATGACGCCGTTTCTGGAAATCGGCGCGAACGCCGGGCACACCAGTTACATGCTCGCCAACGATTTCGGAGCCAGCGGATTCGCGCTGGATCTTTCGGCTGATTCGCTGCGCCATGGCCGCGCGTTGATGGATGCCTGGGGATTGGAGCGCGCTCCAGTCCGCGTCGCGGGCGATGCGCTGCATCTGCCATTCGCCGGCGAGAGCCTGCGGATGGTCTGTACCTTTCAGACGCTCAGCCAGTTCATGAACATCGGCAGCGTGCTTCAAGAAGTGGTGCGCGTGCTGCAACCTGGCGGCGTTTTTTTCTTCGCTGAGGAGCCGCTGCTGCGGGCGCTGTCGCTCCGGCTTTACCGCTGCCCATACTTCAATTCCATGAAGCCGTGGGAACGGAAGCTCTACGATTGGGGACTGCTCGGGTATCTGGTGCGCGACGTAATCGGCGCGGATCAGGAAGAGAGTTTCGGCATCCGGCAGAATCACAGCCTGGACTTGAAAGGCTGGCGGGATCTGGTGGAAAAATATTTCGCGACGCACGAGCTCAACGTTTTCGTTCCAGAGCGCGGATGGGGAGAGCGATGGGTCAAGCGGGCCGCGATTCGCCTGGATCCGCATCGCTCCGAGTGGCGAGCGGCGCGGCTGTTGGGCGGAACGCTGGCGGGCGTGTGCCGCAAAGCGGGGAGCTCGCAGCCGCGCGGCTTCGAGCGCTTCGAGGATTTCCTGCGCTGCCCGGATTGCATGTCGCAAATGGCGCTCGATCAGCAGGGCACGCTCGCGTGCATTCGCTGTCCGTATCGCGCGCCGAACGAAGGCGACGTCTACAATCTGCTGCCTTCGGCGTTGCGGCGTGAACTCTACCCGGGCGAGCGCGAGGACATTATCGATTTCTCGCTTGAGGGTCACGGTAAGCACTTGCTTCAAGGCTGGCACGAGCTAGAAGGAGTTTTTGGAAACAAGTACCGATGGATCGGCGCGTCGGCTTCCGCGACGCTTCGGCGAGTCGATCCCGGACCGCAGAACCTGCGCGTTCGCGGCTACGCGTCGGGTCACGGCATTCCGGGCGAAGTGCGGGTCAGCGTTAACGGCTCTCTTGCCGGATCGTGGAAGCTGACGCGGCCGGGAATCTTCGTCCTGGAAACGCCAGTGGAAGATCGCGAGGAGTACCGGATCGATATTCAGGCGTCGCCGGAGTGGAGGGTTCCTACCGACGATCGCAGCTTCACGATCAACATCAGCCTGATTCGGTTGGTGAGGTCCGGCGATTAACACGCCTGCGATAGGATGTAAGTTTCCATGAAACTTCAGAGTTATACCATCACCCAAGGACGGGACCGCGCTCCGGCTCGCTCCATGCTCAAAGCGATCGGCTTCACCGACGCCGATCTCAAGAAACCGATCATCGGCGTCGCCAACACGTGGATTGAGACCATGCCGTGCAACTACAATCTGCGCGAGCTTGCGACGCACGTCAAGGCAGGCATCCGAGAAGCCGGCGGCACTCCGATGGAGTTCAACACCGTGGCCATCAGCGACGGCATCACCATGGGCACCGAGGGCATGAAGGCCTCGCTGGTCAGCCGCGATCTGATCGCGGATTCGATTGAGCTGGTCTGCCGCGGACACATGTTCGACGGAGTCGTCGCGCTGGTTGCTTGCGACAAGACCATTCCGGGCGCGGGAATGGCGTTGCTGCGCCTGAACGTCCCGGGCGTGGTGCTTTATGGGGGCTCGATTCTGCCGGGTCATTACAATGGCCGCGACCTGACCATCCAGGATGTTTTCGAGGCGGTGGGAGCGCGCATCGCGGGGCGGATTAACGACGCGGAGTTGCTCGCGATCGAGAATCTGGCTTGCCCTGGCGCAGGCGCCTGCGGAGGACAATACACGGCGAACACCATGGCAACGGTGATGGAGATGATCGGGCTTTCGCCGATGAACTCCGCCGCGGTGCCGCAGGTGGACGCACGGAAACACCAGATCGCATTTCACGCCGGACAGGTGGTGATGGATGCGGTGAAAGCAGAGCGCCGGCCGCGCGATATCGCCACGCGCCAGGCGTTCGAGAACGCGATCGCAGCCGTCGCGGCGACGGGCGGATCGACCAACGCTGTTCTGCACTTGCTTGCGCTGGCTCATGAAGCGGGCGTGCCTCTCACAATTGACGATTTCCAGACCATAAGCGCGCGCACTCCGTTGTTTGTCGATTTAAAGCCGGCGGGGAAATTTGTCGCCGCGGATGTGGATAAGGCCGGCGGCTGGGGCGTGGTCGCGCAGCGGTTGACCGAAGGCGGATACGCACATCGCGATGCGATTACCGTGACGGGCAGAACGTTCGGCGAGGAAGCGGCCGACGCGAAGGAGACTCCGGGTCAGCCGGTGATCCATCCGTTGAGCAAGCCGATCAAAGCAACCGGGGGCCTCGTGATTTTGAAGGGCAGCCTCGCGCCCGAAGGCGGGGTTATCAAGGTGACGGGAATCGACCGTAAGAGCCAGCGCGGACCAGCGCGTGTATTCGACTCCGAAGAAGCCGCGATGAGCGCCGTGACCGGCGGAAAGATCAAGGCCGGAGATATCGTGGTGATCCGCTACGAGGGCCCGAAGGGAGGGCCTGGGATGCGAGAGATGCTCGGCGTCACCAGCGCGATCGTGGGCGCGGGATTATCCGATAGCGTCGCGCTCCTCACCGATGGCCGCTTCAGCGGCGCGACGCGTGGCTTCATGGTTGGACACGTCGCGCCGGAGGCGTTTGTCGGCGGTCCGATTGCCGCCGTGAAGGAAGGCGATAGCATCCTACTCGATATTGAAAATCGCCTTATTGAGCTGGAGATCGCCGGGGAGGAACTGGCCGCTCGGCTGAAGGCGTGGAGCGCGCCGCCGCTGCGGTACGAATCCGGAGTTTTCCGGAAGTATGTGAACGCGGTGGGATCGGCCGCGTTAGGCGCGGTGACCTGTTAGCCCAGAGTTGACTGAGAACTTCCCTGCCCCACCCACACTAACCTTGCAGATCCTACAACCGTTGGTCGGTGCGCTCCGTCGGAACCGTATGCATGCGGCTCAGGCGGGGCGCTCCTCCCGCCGGACGAATCCGAAAATAGCGCTACCTTTAGGGAATGCGAGTAACTGAGCTCGCGGCGTTTTTGAATGCCACCGGGCTGACGGCTTCTTGCGAGGGTCCCGATGCCGAGGTTCGCAAAGTCGCGGCTTTGGAAGACGCAGGGCCGGAGGATCTGTCTTTCGTCGCAGCACGAGGCATCACCTCAGGGCGGGGCGTGAAATCCGCTGCATCGAGTAACGCCGCTTGCTTGCTGGTCCGTCAGGATTATCCGAATCCAGCAAACCGCAGCATCATCCGCGTGCCCGATCCGCGCGCGGCGATCGCGTTGGCCATTCCGCTATTTCATCCGCGCGCGGAGCACAAGCCCGGAACTCACCCCTCCGCGGTAATCGGCGCTGGATCGGTGATCGATCCGACGGCGCAGATCGGCCCCTTGGTTTCGATCGGCGAAGGCGTGCAGATCGGTTCGCACTCTTCGATCGGTCCTGGATGCTCCATCGCCGACGGCGTTCGCATCGGCGCGCACTGCCTGCTGCATTCGCGCGTGACGTTGTACGAAGGCGTCACGCTGGGCGATTCGGTGATCCTGCACTCCGGCAGCGTCATCGGCGCGGACGGCTTCGGATTTGTTTTCACCGGCGGCGCATACGAAAAATTCCCGCAGATCGGCAGGGTGGAAATTGGCGATCGCGTGGAGATCGGCGCAAACTCCTGCGTGGATCGGGCCGCGCTCGGCATGACTTCGATCGGCGAAGGAACCAAGCTCGACAACATGGTGCATGTCGGTCACAATTGCCGCATCGGGCGGCATGTCGTGGTCGCGGCGCAGACCGGATTCTCGGGAGGCGTGGTCATCGAGGATTACGCAGTGGTCGGCGGGCAAGTGGGCGTGGGCGACAAGGCGCGAATCGAATCTCGCGCGGTTATCGGATCCGGGGCGGGCATCTTAACGTCAAAGATCGTTCGAGCCGGTCAAGTGGTGTGGGGCACGCCCGCCCGTCCGCTCAAGGAGTATTTGGAACAGCTCGCAGTTCTGTCCCGACTCGCTAAGAAACGAAAGACTGGAAGCTAGCCGGCATAGGACCGGCCCGCCCCGGAACAGGGCAGACTACGTGCACTCACGCCCGGCGGGCCAGGTTCCGTTGTGCCGGCGATTACCTAAGAAAGCCGGGCAATGTCGCCGATCTTGCCGACGTGCAGGACCAAATGCCCCTCCGGCGCGGTGAAGAACGCGGGCGCGAACTTCGCCGACCATTCGATCTCGTCCCAGCGGTAGGAATAGCGCGTGTGCACCACCTGCCCGAACGTGTCATCGAACCCCTTCACTAGAATCAGCACTTCGGCCTGCTGGGTCTTCAAATCTTCTTGAGTCTTGCCAAACAGCGGGCTGGTCTCGTCGATTTTGTGCACCACGGTCCAAGTGAGCGCCAGAAAATTGATTCCGGGAAGATCGAGTGAGAGGTTCCGGAAATTGCGCTTGAGCTGGCCGTCCGGCGCGAGTTCCACGGTGATCAGCATCATGCGGGCTTCGACTTCGATCAAGACGTTGCTGCGCTGGTTGGCGACGCGGAACTGGAGGCTGCTTCCGTCCGCGAAGGGCGCGACCACCATCCTGCCGCTGAACACCAGTTTCGACGTTGGCCGCGAGAATCGCGCGAACAGAAGTCCCGTGGCGAGGGCGAATCCCATCAGGCCCACCGCGGCTTCGACTGCCGCGACGATGTTGGCCGCAGTGCCGGCGGGGTACACCGCGCCGTAGCCGACCGTCGTCAAGGTCTGCACGCTGAAGAAAAACGAGCGGCCGAAGTCACCGAGGCCGAGATCGCGCTCCGTCGCATGTAGAGCGCCTGGCCCCAGCGCGAGAAAAATGCCCGCGAACACGCTGTTCACCAGCAGGTACGCCGCAATGGTTAGGGCGAAGAATCGCGGCCAGGTGATGACGACAAGACGCGAATACACGCTCCCCGCAATTCCACTCAGGCCGGTGCGCTGCACGTTGAACGAGCCATCTTTGTTGACAACGCGCAACAGCGGGCCGGCGTATTGACGGGTCAAGCCGGGATCGAAGTTCGATGATGGAGCCGGACTCATCTCTTGAGAGTAGAGCTTTTGGCGCTAGGATCTCCAGCCTAAGTAGTACTGGGGGAAAAGCTGGATGGTTGATCAGGGAGCCGGCGGTTACAATTGATTCGTGGAGAAATGTGTCGCGTGTCACGCCACGATGCACAAGAGCGAGAAGGTGTGCACCATGTGCGGAAGCGAGGTCCCGGCCGATCCCAATAAAGTCACGCTACAGCAGCGTTTCCTTACGGTGCTGAAGGTGGGTTTCATTTTCTCGGCCGTGCTGACCGTGGCATCGATATTCACCAGCTACACACCGTCGTTCATGAAGTGCATCATGACGACGCTGGTGTTCGGTCTGGCGACTAACTCCATGCATCAGATGCGGGAGAACAGGTAGCGGCCCTGGGGACGGGCAGTCCTGTGTCACTTCATCCAGTCGGCCGGCGCGATTCCGCTCGCGTCGATGATTGCGCGGATCGTGCCAAGAGGAAGAACGCGACCACGATGGTGTGCTACGATTACCTGCTTCCCAGTCACAGGGTTCCTCCACTTCTGGTGGCTTCCGGACTGTCCAGCTTTTAAGAATCCGTGGCGCTGCAGAACTCGCACAACTTGATCCGACGTTAGCCGCGGCGTGCCGCGCTCACCCAATCGTGACCTCGACCATCCTGGCGTTTTCGGGCAGCTCGATATTGCTCGGGGCTAAGTAAAGTTCGATGGCTTCGCGGATATTCTGCCGAGCTTCTTCCTCGGTCGCCCCCGCCGACGCGCAACCGGGAAGTTCGGGACACACCGCCGAATAATCGCCGGTTTCTGGATCGCGTTCAAGAACAACCCTGAACTTCATAGCACCAGTATAGGCTTAGCCGCCCGCTGCATCGCTGCACGAAATGAGCGACCGAAGAGAACGAGGAAACAGAAGTTGGGATAATTGTCTTGCTGCCGGTTGGCGTCGGAGTGTATGAGTATAGCTCGCTGCGGGAACTTGAGGGCGATTTTCGAGGCTGGCGAATCCGAACTCTTGAACGGTATCGCCCGGCTCGCGATTCTTTATGAAGATCTGCGGCTCGAAATGAACGAGCTCCGTTCCGCCTACGATTGCGTGATTCAACAACAGAAAGAGGACGTAGACGGGCGCGTGCTCTACTTTTTGCGCCGCGCAATCGCGACACTGCAGGAATTTGGAAGCTGCCTGAACGTCATAAGAATGAAAAAGGAATTCAAACTCGCATCGGCGGGAATGACCTCAATGGATGCTCAACTCATTGAAGGGGCCGACAAGTTCATTCAGCAGAACTGGACGAGAATTAAGGACCTCCGAAATGACCTCGCGGGTCATTGACGTGCGCGCACGCGCGCTTGTGACACCGCGGCCGCGGCGCGTCTCGGAGCTGCTCTCCGAATCGGGTTTTGCGGCAGGAACGTCCTCGATATCTCGGTTCGCAGAGCCTCGAATACCTCGTCGGGCGTGCGGCTTGCGTCGACCGTGGTGAACCCGTACGGCCCGGCTAACCGGTCGAAGACGCGGATCAGGCGGGCCTGGTAACGCACGAAGCTTTCGTACATGTCGCGCCCGAAGCCGAGGTCCAAGCCGCTCTCCCAGTAATCGAACGCGCCTCGACCGACGACCACGCGATTGATCAGATCCTTCACGTCCGCGCGCAGGTAGAGGACGAGATGAGGCACCAGCGCGAATCCGGTGGTCTGCTCGATCCACGCGCGAGCCTCGCCACGCGCGATCGCACGAGCCATGATCGAAAAAATATAACGGTCGGTCAGCACCACAAAGCCCGCGCGCAGCGCCGGGATGATCTCGTTTTCCAACCGGTCGGCGAAATCCGTGAGGTAGTACAGCGTCATCGTGATTGGACCCAGCGTGTTGCCTTCCTTGGCCTGGCGGATTCCCTTCCCTGCCAGCGCGGACCGGGCCATGCCCGTGTCGAGCACCGCGTGGCCTAATTCCTCCAGCCACGGACGCAAGCGCTGCACTTGCGTGCTGCGGCCGACGGCGTCCGGACCCTCGATGACGATGAGCTTTCCCTGCAATTCGGAGATATCCACTCCGGGCAGAGGAGTCCGGTAGAACGTCAGGGGTTCACGCAATGGCGCGGGCAACCGGAGCCTCCGTTCCCAGCACGCCCGGCGGGCGGGAGCGGCCGAACTCGCGAAGCACGATGCGCCGCATCTCCCGCTGCTGCGCTTCGATGGATTTGGTCGCGTCGATGACGTGGAATCCCATCTCATCGATCATGGATTCGTACTCGACCAGAATGCGGCCCTGAAAAATGCGGAAGCTCTCCTCGATGTTGCGGCTGAGTCCCAAATCCATTCCGGCTTCGTAATACTTGAGCGCGTTGCGTCCGCCCAAAATCCTGCCCAGAGCGACCTCGAGAGGAACCTTGAAGTAGAACGCAAGATTCGGCTTGATCGCGAAGCGGTAGAGATTGCGCACCCAATCGCGATTCACGCCGCGCACGGCGTCGCGCGCGTAAGCCGTGTAGGCGTAGCGATCGGCGCACACCACCGCTCCGGCTTTGAGGAGCGGCAGAATGTAGCGTTCCAGGCGATCGGCGAAGTCGGTAGCGTGGATCAGGCTGAAGGTGGTCGGAGTGAACATCTCCTTCTTCTTGCCGCGGCGCGTGGTCTCGCGCACCAGCGGCGAGGAGTTCCATTCGCTGAACGACACAGCGTAGCCGCGCAGCCGAAGCCACTGCGAAAGCAGGGATATCTGCGTGGACTTCCCCGATCCGTCAATGCCTTCCACCACGATGAGCCTTCCGCTAAACCGCTGAGGAAGAAAGGGGGGCATGAACTTCTTTATGATAGCGAGTGACCGGGGCGCGCGCGCGCTCCCTTGTGAGCCGATGCCCCGATACGCAGCGATCGACATAGGAAGCAACTCCATCCGCATGCTGGCGGCCGAAGCCGGCCCCGGAGGCGAATTCCGCGAGCTGATTTCCTCGCGTCAGGTGGTGCGACTGGGAGAAAACGTCTTCCGCGAAGGGCGTCTGAGCCAGCCCGCGATGGACCTCGCTTGCCAGACCCTGACAGTGATGGCCGAAGAATACCGCAGGCT
>JASHRP010000004.1 GCA_030037375.1 Bryobacteraceae bacterium
TCGAACAGCGTAACCGTAATCGTTCCGGATAAGTTCTATCCATTTATCGCCAACAATCCTACCTACCAGACGATCTATACGGGATTTCTCCAAGGGTTCAACGCGTGTTCGCTTCCGGATAAGACGCCGTTGCTTCCGTGTTCGAACATCGAGACGGCGAGCCAGGCCGGCCTTCCGCAAGGTCTGAGGCACACGCCTCCGCACGACCTGGACCCGCGCATCAGTATCGCTTGGCGGCCGTTCAACGATAATAAGACGGTTATACGGGCCGGCTTTGGCATCTACACGATGACGACTCTGGGCCCCATGTCCTTCAACAGCGGCATCATCGCGCTTTCGGATCTACTCACCTATAACAACAGTTTCACGAATGGCAGCCCATCGTTCCAATTTCCGCTTACGTCCCCTCCAGGCGCGGCGGCAAGCTTAGGCGGCGGCGATTTCGAGGAAGGCAACAATCCCTACTGGAAGGATCCGACCACAGCGCAATGGAACCTGACCCTGGAGCGGCAACTGACGTCCAGCACGGCGATCCGATTGAGCTATACCGGCCAAGAGAGCTACCATCTGCCCATCACGATCGACCTGAACCAAATTCCGGCGAGCACGACTCCTTACACGATTCCGAACAACGGATACTCCGTCGTCGATCCGCGTGCGCCCTACCAGAATTGGAATCTATTGATGGATTCGGAGAGCATCGGCACTCAAAGCTACAGCGCGGGTACCGTGGAAATTACGCAGAGAGCTTCGCATGGCCTGACGTTCCAGGCCAACTATACTTTCGCGAAGAATATCAGCGATGCGCAGGGCACTGACGCGCCATCCGCCTATGCAGGCGAAGAACCGTACGCGGTGGAGATTGCAAACGCTTATAACATCAAATACGATCGCGGCAACGTAGTGGGAATGCCGCGGCAACGGTTCCTTCTTACGGGCAGCTACCAATTACCGTTTGGAAAGGGACAAGCCTTCGCCGGACCCGGGTTCTTAAATCCAGTGATTGGCGGCTGGACTCTGAGCACTGTTACGACCATTCAAACCGGTCAATGGCTGACGCCCACGATGCCCCCAGCCGACGATCAATCGAACACCAATATGATTGTGCGCAGCACCGGCGGGGCCGTTGCACGGCCGGATTGCGTTGCCAACCCGTACTTGAACCAAACGCCGCAGCAGTTCTTCAACCCCAGTGCCTTTGCCCTGCCGCCGGTCAACGCGGGACGGTTCGGAGACTGCGGCGTGGGTATTTTGCAGGGTCCGCACATGATCGACGTGGACGCGGGGCTCGCCAAGCGCTTCAACATCGGTGAGAGGCTGCATGTACGATTCGAAGCCACGTTCACCAATCTTCCGAATCACACGAATTTCGCGCCGCCCGCGATGAATATCACGAGCCCCTCTTTCGGCGTTCTGCAGTCGGCGCTACCGCAAGGGTCGGGCGGAAATCGCACCGGGCAACTCGCGTTGCGGCTCGACTTCTGAAGGGGCGGGCGATGGCTCCTTCCGCGGCCATCGCCTTGAAACTGGCGCCTAAAACTTGGAGGTCCGCGGCGCGAGGTAACGCCGTGGGCGAGTGGGGGAAGAATGCTAGCTCATGAGTCAACTCAAGCGTTCCCACATCGCGAGTTTGGCGCACGCGAGAACGAAGCCCTAAACAATAACTGGGCCGTGCTGCCGCGACAACCCAGCGCGCTGATCGTGGATGCCGACGCAGGGCTACGGGATGATGTCCGAACGACCCTGGTAGCAAGCGGGTTCCTCGTAGGGGAGGCCAACACCGGCAAGGGCGCTATCTACTCCGCCGCCCAATGCAGCTTCGATGTCGTGCTGCTGGATATGAACCTGTGCGGCGTGAGCGGCATTGACGTATGCCGGCGTATTCGGGCGCTCGCTCCCAGAACCAGGATCGTTGTAGTGACTGGTCCCGGAGAGGAAGACGGCAAGACGCGGGCACTTGAAGCGGGAGCCGACTATTGCGTGACCAAACCGTTCAAGTTTCGGGAAGTGGTCGCAAGCCTGCGAGCGGTGCTCCAGTTGGGAACTGGAAGCGACAATTCAACGAAGTCGGACCTCACTGCCGGCCGGGCTGAAGGCGACCCCAACGGGTTTCCGATGCAGCGCCCCTTCCTGCGCTACCGGCTTCCGCCGTACGACCAAGCCAAGCTGAAAAGCCTTCGGCTCAACCAGTTTCGTAAGGCAATCCGCGCTAACGCCGTCAGTTTCCCGAGCCAGGTGCCGACATTTGAGCGGCACGACAGGCAGGACATACAGGCCAAGGTCGTGCAACTATACTTCGTTCTCGGATGGAGTTGCACACGGATTGCCTCCCGGCATGGGATCACGCCCGGGCGCGTGACTCACATCTTGAAGGTATGGAAACAGCGGGCAGTTGAAACGGGATATGTCCAGTACATTCCTCCCGCCGAGAGTCTGATGGCGACGGCGATGGCGTACAGAACCGTTCCCCATATGCAGGCGCGCAGGATTGCCGGCAATGTCCCGGTCGGTCCGTAGGCGGACGTCAGGCGGCGCTACTTCGCCGGTTGCTCCTTCAATTGATCCGCGGGAATTGAATTCGCGGGCGTGTCGTCCACGGGGGCGAAGGTAATGCTCGAATCCGCGCTGAACTTGCGGTACAGGTGGAACTCTATTTCGTTCCAGACCAGCGCGTGCGCGGCGCGGAAGCGCAGATCCGCCTTCAGCGGCAGCAGAAATTTGGTTCCGGAAATGTCAATGAAATCGTAATCCAGGACTTCCATCGCTTCCTGCACCGGGAATCCCGCCGGGATGTCGTCGCATTCCATGGTGATGCGCGTGATCTTGAGAGTGTCCCGATCCGCGTAAACCAGCCCGTGATACCCCGGCACCACCGTACTTCCCGAGGCCTCGTCATGAATCGAATACTTCGAGAACGGCTTCAAGATGCGGTAGCTGAAAACGTGCATCCGCCGGCCTCGAAGCGTGGCCCAGCGTTGCCATGCAAAGTCCGCGCGGGACGAAGGCTCGAAGATATCGTCGAGCATGCTGCCGAATTCGCCCGAGGACCGGTTCCCGCCCACCTGGTCATGGTTCATACCCTCGACCACGCGGTTGTCGACCATCATCACCTTGTAATCTTCGTGATGATCGACATAGCTCAAGTGCTCCTGAATCACGCCGTCGGACCGCCAGGTTTCGGTCAGCGTCGGATCGATGTGCCTCCGCGTCACCTGGGTGCAAATAAAGTTGGGAAGACTCTGCACGTAAGACAGCGCGTTCTCCCTGACCTCTTGAAGAATTCTTTGCTGTTCCGCCGCGCTGGGCGCTTCGAGGATCACCACCTCGCGAGGCGGCGCCGGTGGAGGCGGAGGAGCGAGATTCGCCGAAGCTGTTTCGAGGAGCTTGAGCGCGGCCACGGTATGCGCCCCAGCGCCCATGCCTTGGAGCTGCTCGACCGTGTTGTCGTCCAGCCGGTTCACCAGCTTCAGTCTGCGCACCACGTCCGCGACTTCGCGGTCATCCTGATGAAGCTGGATCGAGCTTTTGATGAAGCTCACCAGTTGCGGCACGGTCATCTGCCGCTGCGCGAGCCCGATGCCGGGCGCCGCTGCCAGCAACAATAGTCCTGACAACAACCGCCGCATAGTCCTATTCTGCCAATACTATTTGCTGCTGTCTTTGCCCTTTTTCGACCGCGTACTTGAAACGGCCGGCGGCTGAGGGGGAATCGCTGGCGGAGCGGCCGGCCCCAACGCCTTGCTCAACGCCGACGCCAGCAACGGAGCCATGACCCGGTACCCCTTCCCATTCGGATGCAAGCCGTCGTCCGAAAAATCGCTGCCGAGCTGCGCCTGGCCATCCAGCAGCGCCGGGTAATAATCCAAATAGGTGTAGCCCCGTT
>JASHRP010000467.1 GCA_030037375.1 Bryobacteraceae bacterium
CGCGCAGATGGCCGCGGAAGAAGGGCGTTTCGACATCGCCGATTCATTGCATGCGATCAACAGCAAACTGGTTCGCCGCCATCCTCACGTTTTCGCGACCGGAGACGCGAAGACCGCGGATGACGTGAAACGGCGCTGGGACGAGATTAAATCTGAAGAAAAACCGCAAAGGCCGAAAGGCTTGCTCGCGAATGTTCCACGATCCCTTCCGGCTCTAGTCGAAGCGCAGCAGATTTCCTCGCGCGCCGCCGGAGCCGGATTCGACTGGCCGAACATCGCTCAGGTGTTCGATAAGCTGCGCGAAGAATTGGCCGAGCTCGATGCCGCCCGCGCCGGCGCGCAACAGGAACAAATCGAAGGCGAGATCGGCGATCTATTGTTTGTGATCGTAAATCTGGCGCGGTTTTTGAAAGTGGATCCCGAGCAGGCGCTCCGCAAGACCAACGCGAAGTTCAGAAAGCGATTCGCGCATGTAGAAGCCGGTCTCCAGGCTGCCGGCAAGACAACCCAAGAGGCGACGCTCGAAGAGATGGAGCAGCACTGGCAGGACGCGAAGCAAAAGGGTCTGTAGCGTGAGTTTTCTCGCGCTGCTCAGATCGAACCGCAACTATCGCTTCACCTGGACTGGCCAAGTCGTGAGCGAGGTTGGCGATAACTTCAACAACATCGCGGTTTTCAGCCTGGCGCTGGCGAACACGGGATCGGGCCTGGTGGTCGCCGGGATTTTGCTCTCGCGCGGATTTCTGGTTCTTCCCGCGGGTCCCGTGGCCGGGGTTCTGCTGGACCGGCTGGATCGCAAGAAAATCATGATTGCCAGCGATTTGGTTCGCGCGGCGATCGCGATCCTGTTTCTTTTGGCGATTCCGCAAGGACGCACGTGGCTGCTGTTTCTGCTGAGCGGCCTGCTGATGTTCGCGTCGCCGTTCTTCACCAGCGGCCGCGCTTCCATTCTTCCAGCAATCGCAACCAAAGACGAACTGCACACGGCCAATTCGCTTACGCAGTTGACCCAATGGACCACCGTCACCATCGGATCGTTTCTGGGCGGCGCATCTGTCAGCGGGTTCGGATATCGGATCGCGTTCCTGTTCAACGCGTTCTCCTTTTTGTTTTCCGCTGCATGTATTTCGCGCCTTCACGTGGATCAAGGCTTTCGCGCGGAGCGTTCTGCCCTCGCCGAAGACAAAATTGCCCGGCCATGGCACGAGTACGTAGAAGGGCTGCGCTACATGCGAGCTTCTCCTTTGATACTAGGCATCGGCTTGGTTGCGGTCGGCTGGGCGACGGGAGGAGGCGCGGCGCAGATCCTGTTCAGCCTGTTCGGCGACCAGGTCTTCAAGCGAGGCGCAGGTGGGATCGGCATCATCTGGGGATGCGCGGGCATCGGGCTGATCTGCGGAGGCATCTTCGCGAACCGCGTGGGACGCCGCATGAGCTTCGGCGCTTACAAGAAGGCGATCTCCGTCTGCTACGTGGTTCACGGCGGCTCCTACGTTCTGTTCAGTCAAGCGCCGACTTTCGCCTGGGCATGCCTGTGGATCGGGCTTTCGCGATCCGCTGTCGCGGTGAGCTCCGTGCTCAACACATCGCAACTTCTGCGCCATGTGCAGAACGATTTCCGCGGCCGCGTTTTCTCGACGATCGAAACGTGGACGTGGATGACGATGATCGTGTCGATGGGCATCACCGGCTTGATTGCCGATCATGTCAGCGCGCGACTAATTGGCGCGGTGAGCGGCGTGCTCAGCTCGACGACCGCGATCTTCTGGGGGTGGGCGAACTACAACGGACGCTTGCCGGAGCCGGCGGTCGCGGGTGTTGAGCCGGAGGAAGTGGAAGTCCACGGCGATCCAACTATATAACCCGGCTGTGTAACATGAGATCGTGCAAAGTCTGACCAATCGCGTGATTCTTGTGACTGGCGCGGCCAAACGGATCGGGCGCGATATCGCGATCCGGCTTGCGCGCGAAGGCGCTAGCGTGGCGATTCACTACAACGGCTCGGAAGCCGAGGCTCGCGAGACGTCCGCATTATGCGGCTTCGCTCCGTTCTTCAAAGCGAACCTGGAGCATGTTGCCGAAATCGAGCGGCTCTTTGAAGACGTTACCGAACGTTTCGGGCGCATCGATGGGCTGGTTAACAACGCCGCGCGGTACACGCGCCGGGATCCCTTGGCGATCACCGAAGCCGATTGGGACTTCATCCATTCGGTGAATCTCAAAGCGACGTTCTTCTGCTGCCAGCAAGGCGCGAAGCGGATGCTGGGAAATCCCGATGGAGGCCGGATTGTAAACATCAGTTCGCTGGGCGGGATTCGGCCGTGGGCGGATCACGCACACTATTGCGCGTCGAAGGCGGGCGTGATCATGCTGACGCGAGCACTGGCGACGGCGTTCGCACCAAAGGTGTCCGTGAATTCGGTTGCGCCGGGAGTGATCCCGTTCGGTCCGCACGATGCTGAAATCGACCGCTTGATCGCGAAGACGCCAGCGCAGCGCGCCGGGACGGGCGAAGAGATC
The DNA here is from genome assembly GCA_030037375.1 of Bryobacteraceae bacterium. Taxonomy (GTDB): domain Bacteria; phylum Acidobacteriota; class Terriglobia; order Bryobacterales; family Bryobacteraceae; genus Palsa-187. The sequence goes on from JASHRP010000467.1 coordinate 2,521, forward strand.
GCCGACGCAGTAGCTTATTTTCTGGCGGCGTCGAACTTTGTCACCGGGCAGGTGCTGGCGGTGGATGGCGGACTAAGCCAGAAGTAAGTTCGACCTACGGCCACAGAACGCGTTCGAGCGCCTCGCAGAAGAAGTACTCGCCCCAGGCGACGCTTTCGTCCACCCCGAGACCTTTGTGCACGTGATACACGCCGCCGCGAAGGATGCCCTCCCATTTGGGATCGTTCTTGATCACGTGCTTTTCGCACAGGGAGCGAAGGATGCGAACCGCCGTCGACCAGTACAGATGGCCTTTCAGCGAATCCGGCACCAGCCTGCACAAGCGCAGCAATCCGGCAGCGCAGATCGCGCCCGCGGATGTGTCCAGCAGCGTCCGGTTTTCCGACGGGGCGTTGAAGTCCCAAGGTGGAATGCCATCGGCCGGCGAATGGGTGATGTAGAAGTCCGCGCAGGATTGAGCGGTTTCGAGAAACCTCGGGTCGCGGCCGTATTCGTAAGCCGTGGTGAAGCCGTAGAGCGCCCACGCGAGACCCCTCGACCAGCATGAGTCGCCGCGATAACCCTGATGCGTGGTTTGGCGCAGAAACTCGCCTGTATCCGTGTCGAAGATCCCCTCATGCGCGGTGGAGCCGTCGCCGCGCACCAGCACGCGGCGGGTGGTGAGCGAATGCCGCATCGCGATGTCGCGCAGGCGCCGGTCCCCGGTTTCTCTTGCGGCGTAAAAGACGATCCCGACGTTCATCATGATGTCGATGAAGATGGAATTATGGGCGACGAAGGATCGTAAATATTGGCCCTTTTCCTGAAACCTCTGGGACAGCGTTTTTCCAGCTTCGATCATCACATCGCGCAGCGAGGGGTCCGGCATGAGGCGATGCCAGCGATAATATGTGGAAAAAAACAAGAAGCCCAGATCGTGGACCTCCGGGTCCGCTTTGCGCGGTTCGAGCGACTTGGTGTAGCGCATCGCGTGATCTAGCCAGTACTTACCTTCGGGGGATTCGCGATCGGTGCGCTTGTAAAACATCCACATCATCCCGGGGAAGAAGCCGTCGCACCAATGCGTCCAGGTCTGGCCCTCATGCTTCCAGCGCCCGTTCTGGGTGTACATCGGGTAAAAGCCGGGATGTTTCTCGATCAGTTTGCGCACCTGCTTTTGCGCATAGGCGAACGTCTGCTCAAAAAGATCGCCGACGTCGCTGGATAAATGGATCACGGATTCAGGTTCTCCAAAACAAAAGGATGCCACGTCCGAAGCGTAAATGTCCCGGAGGCAGCGGCACCAGCCCCTCATGGGGACGGATTGGGGAGGTTGTGCCCCAACGCACGCGCGGCGAGAGCAGACCCGATCCGGCCGCCATATCGAAGGTCAAGCTCAGATCGGCATGCGCGCTTGCCGAGTCGGCTTGGTCGAACATCAGGCCGAGAACCGTAAAATTCGAGTTGCGCTCCAGGCGGATGATTCTGCCGGAGACTTGAGTCCCCTTGGCCAGCAGAATTTGTCCCTTGTGTTTCACATCGGCGGACAAGACTGCGCGAACCATATCGCCAACCGCGGCGGAGGCGGTATCGATGTCATCGGCCAAGCGCAGATCGAACGGAAGATCCTTGGGCAGGGTTACGTCGCGCTTGGGAGTTGGCGCGGCGGAAGCATCCACGGGGGCGTCGTCAAACCTCAGCGTCGATTCGCCGGCGAATTCGCGGCAGGAAGAAAAGCGGATGAGATTGCGGCTGGAATCTCCCTTTGTGCCGGTCATCACGGCTTCCGCCGAGGAGGGCAACAGAAAATCGCCGCCGCCGATCCGCAGGCGCCGGTAATCCATGGAGTCCGTGACCTCACGCATCGATAGCGAGGCCGGCAATGAATCCGCCACGACTTCCATCCTCAGGACATCCAGCGTTCCGGGCTCTACGTAAAACGAACCATAGTAACCGGCCAGCGCAATCGCGTCTCCCGCACGAATCCGCATGCCCTCCTCGGTGGGAACATTGAAATCATAGCGCATGACGGTTTTCTGATCGAGCTTTGTTTGACCGGCCGGGACAACG
>JASHRP010000468.1 GCA_030037375.1 Bryobacteraceae bacterium
CGTGCCACGTGAACACGTTGACGTAGCCGAAGGGGGCGTCGCCGAGGCATGCGACTGGATTGCCGTCATGCAGAACCTCGCGGACTTCGTCGCCGCATTTGCGCATCACGTCAAACCACTGAAGCGCGATAGCTCCCAATTCGCCTGCGTGCTCTTTCATCCACGCATCGATGGCGGGATCCCGCTCGACCGTGCCGTTGAATCGCAGAATCTTCGTTCGCTCGGTCATCATAAGCGGCCCGGAGTATAGCCGAACGTTCCCTTGAAGGCGGCTATAAAGGCGCTGACGCTTGAATATCCACAGTCGAGTGCGGCGTCGGTCACGGATGCGCCTTCGGCGAGCAACCGGATGGAATCGAGCAGGCGGGCCTTCTGCCGCCACATTCCGAAGCTCATGCCGGTTTCGTCGCGGAAGCGCCGCTCCAGGGTGCGGCGGGCGAGCGAGTGCCGCTGCGCCAATTCGTCGACCGTGTCTTCGGCCGAGGGCTCGTCCAGAACGTGGCGAGCCAAGGCAAGCGCTCGCTCATCCGCGGGCATCGGCAGCATCAGAGGAGACTCGGCACTTGCCGCATTCGCGGCTTTCACTTCATCGACCAAGAGTCCGATCAACCAGGTGTCGGGCGGGGTTCTGGAATCCAACCCCGCGAGCTCCACGGCGCGCAGGATCAGCTCCCGCAGCAGCGGCGAGACTTCCACGACGTAGCAAGTTTGGCTTTCGAAGCTCGTGAACGATGGCGAAAAATAGAGCGTCCGCATTTCCACGGAGCCCCACATCCGGATCGCGTGCGGGCTGCGAGCCGGGATAAATACGGCTCGGCCCGTGGGAATCATCCAGGAAGCCTCGGGTGCGGAAACGGTCATGGCTCCCGAGCTGGCGAATAGAAGCTGGTGCCAGGAGTGCTGATGACGCTCGATGCGGTAACCGCTCGCGTAATTCGTGGCCAGGGATCGGACCGCGAGGAAGGGCTCTTGTTCCGCTGTCAGCTTAACAGCGGCAGTCGAGGCTTGGCGGGCGGACGACATTTATTGTCAATGTAGCGCAAGCCAGAACGCGAAGAGCTTCCGTATACTGCCGCATATGCCCAACAACATTGGACGCTTCGCGATTAACGCCGACGATGTGCCAAGAGCGAAAGACTTCTACCAAAAAGTCTTCGGATGGACGTTTGAGCCGTGGGGCCCTCCGAATTTCTACTTGATTGAGACAGGGGAGGAGCAGGTTCGCGCAGTCGGCGGCTTGCTTCAGGAGCGGCGCGAGCTCGTGCCGAACGGGCGGATGATCGGATTCGAGTGCACCATCGGGGTGAAAGACATCGACGAAACGATTCGAAGGATCCAAGCCCATGGCGGGAAGATGATCACGGAGAAGTTTCTCATTCCGAACGTGGTGACGGTCGCGTATTTTCAGGACACCGAAGGGAACGTTGCCGGGATCAGCGAAGCGGTCAAGAAATGACTGGCGTTGTGGTTCAGGTGAGCATCTCGCCGGGCGGCGTTCCCAATCATGCGATCGAGGAGGCGCGCCTGACGGAGAGCGGGATAGCGGGCGACGGCTGGCGGCATCCTCAGTTCCATGGGACTCGCAAGCGAGCGATCCTGCTGATCACTGCCGAAGGGATCGACGATCTTGTTGCGCAGGGCTTCCCTATCTTTCATGGCGCGCTTGGGGAGAACCTGACCACACGTGGCTTGGACCGTCGCTCGCTTCGGATCGGCCACCGGTTCCGCGTGGGCGAAGCGGTCATTCAGTTGACGGAGGTTCGGATTCCGTGTGGGACGTTGGACGTGTCTGGAAGAAAGATCCAATCGGCGATCTATGATGCTCGCGCGATGGCCGGCGATGCCACGTCGCCGGTTTGGGGAATGAGCGGGTTCTATGCCTCGGTGGTCGAACCTGGGGTGGTGCGGGCTAATGATGCGATCGGGCTAGTCACCGAATCGTGAAGTTTCGAGCTAGTGCCCTTTGCTCCAGCAGGCGCTTTCGCTGGGAGGCGGCGCGGATCCGCTTTCAGATCCGGGATGGAAAGTGCCGCTGCAATCGCTCCACCAGTTGGTGACGCTGGCATCGACGGTCTGGCAACGGTCGAGGTTGTCGCAGACGGTCTTGGTCCCTAGTTGCGCGTTGTAGTTTGAGCCGTTGCTGTCGCTCTGCTTTTGACGAGTGGCGGCGCTGGCTTTGGCTTCCGCGGCTCGGCGAGCGGATGCGGCTTCGGCTGCGGCTTGCTCGGCTTTGGCGCGTTGCATCACGGCCTGCGTGACGGCGTTCGATTCGCGAATGACGTTCTGCGCGACATCGCCTGATTCGCGGGCGAACGAGGCGAGCCAAGCTTGGTTCATCTGGAAGCTCGCGAGAGCAGCATGGACCGCAAGGCTGGCGGAAGCGGAAGATTCGGGCCGCGCGAGATAACCGGCCAGCCGATAGACCAGCCATAGAGTGATGCCGGTTTGATCGCTCACTTCGAGGGTCACGGCCTGGACGTAGCCGAGGCGCGCGCCGCAACGAAATTCGACTTCACCGGCGTCTGCGTAAAGACGCTTACCCTCGGCGGAGGCGACGGGGCCGAGGTTGGCGTTGACGGCTTGGGTTTGATCGTTGATGCGGCCGCCGGTGATGTTCGCGGCGGAGGGACAAACTTTTCTCGCGTAAACGCCCGCGGCATCTGCGCCGGGACGGAATCGGTCGACGAGAATGGTCCCACCCCAACCGGCCGGAACGCGAGCGCCCTCGCGAATGCCGAGCATGGCGAGGCGGCGATCCGGGACTTCGTGAATCATGAGATCGGGGTCGTCAATGAAGAGTTGCACGGCGCCGTCCGGGGATTGGGCGCGGACCAAATAGTGCGGCTCGATTCTGGTTTTGCGCGTGGTGCCGCCCGTGATCTGCCAGCCAGCGGGAACACGCACGGAGAACGCGCCTTCACGCGGATCCTGCCACAGGACGGAGCCGGCGGGTGCGCCAGTGCTTTGAGGGACGCCGTTGGAGGCGCTGGTGAGCACGAGCCGGGATTGGCCGGTGACCGGATCGATAACGGTGGTCGTACCGGCGGGAAACTGTTGGGCCGGCAGCAGAGCGATGGTCAACGGGAAGATCGAGAGGAACCTGCGCATATGCCTGATGGATCGGCTGTCGAGCGGGCGCTAATATGAATCCGGCGTACCAAAATGATGTAAGGCAATCCCCTGCCGGGTGAGAATGGCTTAGATGCCGGACCCGCGAAAACCGCTCTACACACGACTGTTCGGCTGGTGGTACCTGTGCCTGGGGTTGGCGTTCGCGTCGCTCGCGTGGCGGAACGTGCTGCTGGGAGGGGCGCAGCTGGGGATCGCGATGCGGTGCGTGGTCGCGGCGGGATTTTTGATTTTAGGCGTGACGACGCTGCGCGCCAAACCGCGGGGCAGGTGATTACTTGCGCTCGACGATGCCGCGGATTTGATCGAAGGGCGCGGCGATTTCGCCCGCAAGCTCAAAGGAGAGATGGCCGGCGCCGGAATCGGCAAAGGCGGCGCGGTTGATTTTCGCGATGGCGGCCACGCTTTCGGGTAAGGCCGCGTGAAGGTTCGCGCTTTTGTCCAGCGCCGCGAGAATCGAAGAATGGATTTTTTCCTGCAGAGACTGTCCGAAAGAGCCGGACCGCAATACTTCGCCCAGCGACCCATCGGCCTGTATTTCGCCGACGTCCGCGGTGAGCCTAATCTCGCGATTTTCGTTCACCATCGGGGTCAGCTTCACGGGAATGCTCGCGTCTCCGCCGACAATCCGCTTCGTGATCTCCTTGCCCAGCGCCTTGACGCAGGCCCATTTTTCGTAGTGCACGGAGGCCGTGAGCGCGGCCGCGGGAGCAGCAGGCTGGATTGCGGCGTTCAGCACCTGAAGGCGCTCCCCGCAGCGTTCTGA
>JASHRP010000469.1 GCA_030037375.1 Bryobacteraceae bacterium
ATCGCCGCCACGACGATGTCCAGACGGGAGAGAACTTCGTCTGGATAATCCAGAGCGCCCTTGGCCAGAATATCGACCTCGGCTCCGATGAGAATCCGCGGCAATGGGCTCCGGCTGCTCCTTCGAAGCCGCTCAATCTCGTCGATCTTTTGGTTCAGGCGATCCACGTCGAGGCCATGAGCGACGCGCTGGGACGGCGAATGATCCGTGAGGGCGATGTACTCGTACCCGAGTTCGCCGGCATGCCGGACCATCTCCTCGATACTGTTCTTGCCATCCGAATAGGTGGAGTGCGTGTGCAGGTCGCCTTTGAGATCCTTGAACTCAATCAGCCGCGGCAGCCGCCCGCTGAGCGCCGCTTCGATTTCTCCCCGGTCTTCGCGCATTTCCGCCGGCATAACCGGCATATCCATCAGCGAGTACACTTCCTGTTCGGTTTCTCCCCCGATACGTTTGCGCCCGCGAAAGACGCCATACTCGTTGAACTTTAGTCCTCGCCGGCGCGCGAGCGTCCGCAGGTGAACATTGTGCTGCTTCGATCCGGTGAAGTACTGTAGCGCCGCACCAAACGATTCCCGCGGAACTGCGCGAACATCCACCTGAATGCCGCCCTCGATCATCAGCGTCGCTTTGGTGCTCCCCAGGGCGAGAACTTGTTTCACCAAGGGCAGCTTCGAGGCTTGGCGCAACGCTTCCGTGCTCTCCTTTGAAATAACCAGCACGTCCACGTCTCCGATCGTTTCCCGCCGGCGCCGGACTGACCCGGCGACCTCGGCGCGTTCGATGAGCTTGATCTTGCGAAGTTCCGCGAGTAGGTTTTCGGCAATCGGCAGCGCAACGCCGATCAGCATCCGCTTCTGGCTCGCGGTCCAGAGATCGATGCCTCGCTTGATGTTCTGGATTTTTCGCTCCCCGAAGCCCTTCAACTTCGCGGATAGCGCGCTTTCGAGAGCGCGATTCAGGTCATCCAGGCAGGTGATCCGGTACTTGCTGTGCAGCAGAGCGAGAGTCTTGGGGCCGAGTCCCGGAACGCCCATCAGCTCGATCAGGCCCGCAGGAATTCCTTTGCATTCCTGCTCATAGCGTTTGATTTTTCCCGTGCGCACGTACTCCTCGATCATTTCGGAGAGGTCCTTGCCCACGCCCGGAATCTCTTTCAACTTTCCCGCTTCCTTGATTGACGCTAAGTCCTCTTCGAGGTCTCGAATCGAGACCGCAGCACGTTCGTAGGCCATGATACGGAATCGATCCTCCCCTCGGAACGCTAACACGCGCGCCATTCGCTCAAAGATCCGCGCGATTTCTTCATTAAGCATTAGCGCTCACCCTCCGGACGGGCGTCTAATTCCGTTCATAGAGGCCCATGTATGAGGCTTCCGCGATTACATGTTTTCTCAGCGCCCTTTCCAGCGCCGATCGCCTGGCTCCCTCTTGCACGCCGAGCGCAACGGTGTCCAGCGCGAACAGGCGGAAGAAGTAGCGGTGCCATCCGCCGCCGCGCGGCGGACAGGGTCCCCCGTACCCGCGTTTCCCGAAATCGTTGGTGCCCGACTTTCCTTGCGGGCTTTGACTTCCTTCCGGCAGTGAGTGAACACCCGATGGGATGTCCCACAGGAGCCAGTGATTCCAGGCGCGGCCTGGAGCGTCTGGATCGTCCATGATGAGCGCGAAGCTCCTGGTCTGCGAGGGTTCGCCCGACCAGCGCAAAGCCGGCGGGGTGTCTTTTCCTTCGCACGTGAATTGATCCGGTATGGTCGCCTTTTCGGCGAAACCCTCCGCCCTAACTTTGAAAGCCACTGAAAAACCCTCCGCTCGACTGTTCCTTGCGACTATGTTTCGTGCATGTCCCATGCCAGCGGAGCCGGAGCCTGTTGGCCGCAGGAGTGCATAGGCTTAAGCAGCCGAATGGGGAACGAGAATTCAGTGTTGGGCGATTTGACTCAAAGCGATGTTGCCTAAAACCCATTGGGAGCACTTTACGCACGGCGCGGACATCGGTATCCGCGGCATCGGGAGAACCAAAGCTGAGGCATTCGAGCTGGCCGCTCTCGCGCTCACCGCAGTGATCACCGACCCGGCGAAGATTGTTGCCCGGAACGAAGTCCTGATCGAACGCACCGCCAGTGACAGCGAAGTTCTCTTGACTGAGTGGCTGAATGCTCTGGTCTACGAAATGGCAGTTCGTGGAATGATCTTCGGCCGATTTGCGGTGAACCTTGAAGGAAATGACCTGCGTGGATCGGCCTGGGGCGAAGAGGTCGATGTTCGCCGTCATGAGCCGGCGGTAGAGGTGAAGGGCGCCACGTATACCAGTCTCTTCGTCGGTCAGGCCCCCGACGGCTCTTGGATCGCGCAATGCGTGGTGGATGTATGAGTGGTAACTGGTGAGGTCGCCAAAATGGAAGAAAAATCTTTGAAGCGCATCTCCGAATCCGAATGGTGTATTGAGCCGCACGGCAAAATGCGTGTCCCCGCGATTCTGTTTGCGAGCGAAGAGCTTATCCGCGACATGGACAATAAGGTCTATGAGCAGATCGTGAACGTCGCCTCGTTGCCTGGAATCCAGAAAGCCGCCTATGCGATGCCCGATGCGCATTGG
>JASHRP010000049.1 GCA_030037375.1 Bryobacteraceae bacterium
GATGCACGATGTTTCCGCCGAAGGTGACCAGCGTATCGCGCACGATTTCGTCGGCGGGATTCGCGCTCAGCGGCAGCAAAGGTTTCAAGTGCTTCAGGAACGTGACCACGTTCGCCCCGAACATCTGGCTCGAATGGTACGGCGCGAGAGCGGGGAAGTTAGTCGGTCCCATCACCGCGACTCCGTTGTGATGGATCGTCTCGCCGGGCTTGGTGATTTCGCAGTTGCCGCCGCGCACCGCAGCCAGATCGACGATCACAGAACCGGGCGCCATCGCCTCCACCATTTCTTTGGTGATTAGAATCGGCGCGCGCTTTCCAGGAACAGCAGCGGTGGTGATCACGACGTCCTGCTCGCGCACGACTTCGGTCATCAGCTCGCGCTGGCGCTTGTAGAAGGCTTCGTCCATCGCCTTAGCGTAACCGCCTTTGTCTTCCGCGGCCCCCGCTTCGACTTCCAGGCTGACGAACTTCGCGCCCACGCTTACGATTTGATCTTTCACGGCCGAGCGCACGTCATACGCGCTCACCACGGCGCCCAGGCGCTTCGCCGTAGCTATTGCCTGCAATCCGGCGACGCCTGCGCCGATCACGAAAACCTTGGCGGGAGTGATGGTGCCCGCGGCGGTCATCAGCATCGGAAACAGCTTAGGCAGCGCGGCCGCGGCAAGCAGAACGCATTCGTAGCCGGAGATGGTGGCAAGGGAACTCAACACATCCATGCTTTGCGCGCGCGTGATGCGAGGAATCAACTCCAGAGCGAAGAACGAGACGCCGGTCGCGGCCATCTCGAGCATTTCCTTCTGCGCGGTGAGAGGCTCGCCCAGGCCGATGACGATCTGTCCCGGCCGCATGGTCGAAAGATCCGCCACTCCGTTTTCAGGATTCGCGCCCAGGCTGCGGAACTGCAGCACGATGTCGGCTTGCTGGAAGATGTCGGCGCGGCTGGCAAGCGCCACTCCGCGAGCGGTGTACTGATCGTCGGGATAACCGGCGTCCGCGCCCGCGTTGGGCTCGACCAGCACCTTCATTCCGGCCTTTTCGAGCGCTTCACAAGAGCGCGGCGTGAGCGCGACGCAACGCTCCCCGGGGAAGGTTTCCCGTGGTACTCCTACTGAAATGGTCACTTTTGGGTTCGTCCAACGGAGAATAGAGGCTAGAAGAACAATGATAGCGTTTCTAACGGGCAGGCGCTAGGTTGAAAAGGTCGTTATTGGCCGATCTTACTACTCCCCCTTTTTCCACTCCTCCCAATCCGACCGTACCGATTGCATCATCGCCGATGCGGCGCGCAACAGCCAACCCGGTTTGCGAGCGGCGAGGTCCTGCGAGAACACGCGGGCCTCGCGGCTGCCGAGATGGACGTTGGCCGTCTCGAATCCCATTGCGCGAAGGAGGCGAGCGGCGTCGTGACGCGCCGGCAGCGAACTCAACTCGATGCGGCTGCAATCCGGCGCGAGCCGCCGCACGATCCACCGTCCGCGCAACTGCACGAACGGATCGGGACAGCGAACGGAGCGGTCCAGGGCTTCCTGATACAGGATTCCCGATTTGCGCCCGCCGGGCCGCGCGAACAGCCATGCGGAATCGGCGAGCTCCTTGGCTTCACGAGCGATGGTCCCACCGCGCCATTGCGCCAGAGCGACATAGCGCCGCCGCCCGAGGCTTCCGAGTCCGGCCAGCCGGTGAACCACTCGGAATTTCAATCCTCGCTCCGGCAGCATACGTCGCAGAGCTTTCGTTGCGCTCGCCGGCGGCTCCTGGCGGACGGCCGGAATCGCGTTCAATTTTTCCCAAAAGCCTTCGGGATCTTTCAACCGCTCAACAGCCATGCCGCGAAGCGTGGGGTGATGCTCAGCGAGAACGAAGACTTTGCCGCCCGCGCGAAGCCCTTCTTTGTAGCCTTGCAGGATCGCCTCACAGGCGGGTTTAGGTTCGATGCACGTCAGATGCTGCGATCCAATCGCCAGCAGGGCGCTAGTGGCCAGCCTCACCAGGTCACAGGTGTAGGGGATCCACCAAACCTCGTCGAAATCGTTGACGCCCCAGATGAGCCGCCCTTCGATATCGCGCCAGGTGCCGAAGTTTTCAACGTGGAGATCGCCGACGGTCAAGGCAACGGGGGCTTTAAATGTTTCGGGCGAAACGTCGGGCCAGGCTTGCGCCCAGCGGTAAAACGTCGCGCGCAGGAACGGGAACGGGCCCTCTTTCATCAGCGCGTGCTTGCGCTTGAGATCCGCCTCGATGAGAGGAATCCGTTCGCCGAGCCAGGCCTCGTATTTTTCGGTGGCCCTTTGGATCTTCATTTATCTACGAGGCCAAAAAATCTGCGACGGCTTGCGAAGACTGGGGCGCCTCATCCAACGGGAGATGTCCGACTCCCAGAACCGGCAGCACGCGAGATCCGGGGATGAGTTTATGCCACGCCTCGGCTTGCCCAAAGGGAAGGATGCGGTCCTTTTCGCCCCAGGCGATCAGCGTAGGCATGTTCACCCGATGCAGCCACCGCGAAAGCCACGGGGAGACCAAGCCGTTTTGCATCAGCTTCCCGAAATTGCCGCCTTCCCGCTCGCGGGCGGCGTTGAACGCCGGACTCGGCTCCTTCGGCATATGCTTTTGGAGGACGCTGAAATCCTCGACCAGATAGCGCGGGATCTCCTCCGGCGGCACCTGCGAAAAATCCGCCATCGGATGTTCCGGAACCACCAGACCGGCCGGAGCAATCAGCGCCAGCTTGCTTACGCGTCTGCGGTGGTGAATGGCGAATGTCGCCGCGAATCGTCCGCCCATCGAATGTCCAACGAGATGGGGCTTCTCCAAGCCGAGTTGGTCGAACATCTCCAGGTAATGGAGAACGTAGTCGTCGACCGTGGTCATCTCCGGAGCATCGGGCGAATCGCCCCAGCCGGGATGGTACGGAATCAGGACACGAAACCGCGAGACCCAGTGCTCGGCGAAATCGAAGCCGTGCCAGCCGCCGCCCGCGCCGTGAAAGAAGACCAACGGCGGTCCGCTCCCTGCCGATAGCAACGCGACCGGAACTCCGCTGACTTTGATGCTTTCCTGCTGGAATTCCATATTTAATGATGGCCTGCGGCGCGGATTACGGTGCGGCTCTTCGGTGCTTCGGTTTGGGGACGCCGAGGCATGGCGATTTCGGTAAGGCGCGCGCGCCGCGCGGCTTTCTGCGCCTCGCATTTCTGGTCACGTTCCTTGAACTCTGGCAGGACCTCCTTGGAGAAGAGTTCCATCGAAGAACACAACATCTCATGCGGAATCTTTGCCGCCTGCGACAGGCAAACTACCTGGTCTATGCCGACGGATTCAAACTCCCGCAACTGATTCCGCAAACGCTCCGGGGTGCCGACGCAGTCTTGAAGGCGGCCCTCCGGCGGAGCGAATTCCTTCGGACGGTTCTTGAACTCATCCCAGATATCGGTGTGGCCGGGCTCATGAGCGCCAAAGAAGCTGTAATGGCCGAGACCATAAATAAAGAAGCCGTAGCTTTCGATGCCGAGTTTCTCGGCTTTCTCGCCGTCGCGATCGCAGAGGAAGGGGCAGGCGATCGCGAAGTTCGGGTTCACCGAATAACCCAGCGGCTCACATTCTTTTTCGAACGTTGTGTAGTAGTCTTCGACCCATTGCCGCGCTTGTTCCGGTCCGACAAAGGAAAACGTAAGCGCGCCGAGTCCCAGCCGCGCGGCTTGCAAAATCGATGTGCGGTTCGAACACGCCAGCCACATCGGCGGATGCGGCTTTTGCAGCGGTTTCGGAACCACGTTTCGCGAGGGCATTTTGACGTATTTGCCCTCCATGCCGGGGAATGGCGATTGCGTGAGCATCTCCACAACGGCTCGCGCGCCTTCGAGCATCATCGCCTTCTTCTCGTCTTGAGGAACGTTATACCCGCCGAGCTCTGTTTCGGACGCTCCGGCTCCGATGCCGTATTCGCAGCGGCCGTCGCTGATCAGATCGAGCGTAGCGATGCGTTCGGCGACGCGCGCCGGGTGATTGATGTACGGCGGCATCTGAACGATCCCGTGCCCGATCCGCACATTCTTGGTGCGCTGGCTGCACGCGGCAAGAAAAACTTCGGGAGCGGAAGAGTGCGCATACTCTTCCAGGAAGTGATGCTCGGTGGCCCAGACGTAGTCAAAGCCGCGCTGATCGGCGAGTTCCGCCTGTTCCAGGGCATTCTTGATTAATTTGTGCTCGCTCTCGCCCTTCCATGGGCGCGGAAGCTGAAGCTCGTGAAAAGTGCCGAATTTCATGACGATGTTTCCTCTGGCCCTAATATTCTACGACTCGAAGGACGGACGGCGCGGCGAGTTGCTATGCCTGGCCGTGAGCTCGCGTGGTGCGTTCGTTCAAGTCGCGCAGCACGCCCAGCTCGACTTCAGTTGGAGCCACGGTGGTCGTGAGGCGAGGCGAAATTTTCAGCGGCCAGCCGGTTGCTTCGGTGACCTTTTCAACAGTGACGCCGGGATGAATGCTGGTGAGCGTAAGTTCCTTGGTTTCGTGATCGGGCGTTAGAATGCCGAGATCGGTAATCACGGCCGCCGGGCCTTTGCCGGGAAGGCCCATTCGCTTGCGCGCGTCGCCGCCGTCGAAGTATCCGCCGGACGTCATAAAATCCAGCTTCTCGACGAATGCGCGCTTGTTCTGCCGAAGCGTAATCAATACTTCTTTCGAAGACGCCGCGATCTCCGGCGCTCCTCCCGCGCCCGGCAGCCGTGTTGTTGGCTTGTGATAATCGCCTATCACGGTCGTGTTGATGTTGGCGAATCGGTCGATCTGCGCGGCGCTTAGGAAGCCGAAGTCGATGCGCCCGCCTTGCAGCCAGTAGGCGAACATCTCAGGAATGGACACCACGGTTTCGGCGGTCTCCGAAAGCTCGCCGTCGCCAATCGATAGCGGCAGAACGCTGGGCTTCGTGCCAATAGGTCCGGATTCGTAAATCAGCACGACATCCGGGGCGTGGGTTAGCCGCGCGACGTTAGCGGCCGCGCTGGGAATCCCGATTCCGACGAAGCACACGGTGCCGTTCTTCAGCATGCGCGCGGCGGCGATGGTCATCATTTCGTCGGCGGTGTAAGCCTGCTCAGACATGCGCGCCCGCCTCCAGCAACTTGCGGAACTCCTCGAAATTCTTCACGCCGAGCACATACCGCTCAATCCAATCCTGAAAACTGTCGCGTTCGCGGGCGATCGTGTCCCAGGCTTTATAAAAGGCGTTGTTGCGCGGATAGTAGCCTTGTGCATAAGACGGGAAGGCGCCGCCCGGAACGTGGCACACCGCCGTCACAACCCACGACGGCAACACCACCGCGTTAGGAGGGGCGTTGAGCGAATGCACCACTTCTTCCACCGTGACGATGGCTCGCTTCGCCGCCAGCACCGCTTCCTTCTGCACGCCCACCACACCCCACATCAGCACGTTGCCGCGATGATCGGCTTTCTGCGCGTGGATAATCGCGACATCGGGCTTAATTGCCGGGATCGCGGCCAGCCGCTCGCCCGTGAACGGGCATTCAATGAACTTGATTTGCGAATTGAACTTAGGAAGATCGGAGCCGATGTAGCCACGGAGCATGCCAAACGGAAGGCCGGAGGCTCCCGCGGCATAGGCGGCGGCCATGCCCGCGTGCGAGTGCTCGACCGCTTGAAGCGGGTTCGGCCAGCCATTTTCGACCGCGTCACGCAGCCGGTGCAAGGAGCCGACGCCGGGATTTCCGCCCCAGGAAAATTGAAGCTTCGTAACGCAACCTGCGCCGATCAGTTGATCGTAAATCAGGTCCGGAGTCATGCGGATCAGGCTCAGATTGCTCCGCACTTGCCGGATGATCTCATGACCGGCGGCGAAAGGAATCAAGTGCGTGAAGCCTTCGAGCGCCACAGTCATCCCATCGCGCACGTACTCCCGAACGGCTTCTTGAAGGGATAGTAGGGTCGCCAAGCCTCTTATTGTGCCACGCTCTTTCTCAATGCCGTTTGTAGCCCTTGTTACCATCTCTGGTGTGGATGGAGTGATCGTAGTGGATAAGCCGGCGGAGTGGACGTCGCACGATGTTGTCAACAAGATGCGGCGCATCGCGGGCACGCGAAAAGTAGGACATCTGGGAACGCTCGACCCTTCGGCAACGGGAGTGCTTCCGATGGTGATCGGCCGCGCGACCCGGCTGGCGCAATTCTACACGCGCAACGACAAGGTCTACGAAGGCACGATCCGATTCGGACACTCAACAGACAGCTACGATGCCGATGGCGAGCGCACTTCGGAAGAAGTCGCTGTCACGCTCGATCGCGATGCCGTTGAGGCCGCGTTCGGCCGCTTTCGGGGCGCGTTCGATCAGACCCCGCCTCCGGTTTCGGCCAAGAAGATTGCAGGGCGGCCGGCGTATGAACTGGCGCGCAAGCAGCAGACGGTCGAGCTCAAACCCGTGCCCCTGGAAGTGTACGCGCTTGAAGTTCTGCGCATCGAGGGCTGTGAAGTTGACGTGCGAGTGCATTGCTCGGCAGGCACGTATTTACGAAGCATTGCGCACGAAGCGGGGCAGGCGATGGGATGCGGAGCGTTCTTGAAATCGTTGCGGCGCATCGCGTCCGGCGATTTTAAGATTGAATCCGCGCGGACCCTCGAGCAATTGACCGCGCTCGCCGACGAGGACCGCCTTCGCGAAGCCCTGATTCCGGCCGCGCAACTGTTGCCCGAGTTTCCTTCGGAAACAGTGGACTCCATTACGGCCGGTCAAATCCGCAACGGCCGCGATTTCCGCGTCTCACCGTTTCAAGCCGGACGCGGCGCACGCTACGTCAAAGCGGTGAGCTCGCACGGAGATTTGATCGCCATAGGCGAGGCGCGCCTGCCGCATTTATATCACCCGGTCTTGGTTTTGTAGGACGCGGTTACCTGCCGGCACAGGGCCGGCCCCCAAAGCAAGCCGAGCAAGTCTCCGTGCTGCGCGGGCCAGGCTCCGTTGTGCCGGCGAGTTACCTAGAGGAACAGCGGGCGGATGTGCCGGGCGAACAGGTTCTCGGTCACGTTCTTTGAGATGGTGGACTCGCACGCTTCGACCATCCGAAGGTAGTGGTCGCCCATTTTGGCCGCGATCTTGAAGCCGACGTGCAGCAACTGCCTGAAGTTCGGATTGAACGCCGGGCATGACGGATCGTGCCGCAGCGCCGCGACATAATCGTCCGAGCGCCATCCGTTCACCTCGGAGGGTTCGGGAAGCTTCGCGGGATCGATCGCGATCACGGCCGTGTAGGGTTCGCAGAGAGCCTCTCGATGCGCGTACGCGTCCGCGTAAATTTCTTTGGCCAGCGCGAGTCCCGCGCCGCCCGCCTCCGCCAGTCCGATCAACTCTTCAAGCCACGTGGTTCCCGCCGTCTTGAGATGCACGCCTGCGCCGGTTTTATCGAGCGCGCGGCGGATGGGCGCGTAAATCGAGAACTTGTCGCTGCCGGAATGCACGCTCAGCTTGAGGTTCTTCGGCAATCCGTAGCGATCCACGGCGCAAGCGATCGCCCCGATATCGTCCTCAAATTCGCGGCTGAACTGATCGAGGTCGCCGCAATAGTCGACGCCCTTGTTGAATCTGCCGGTAAACTTCGGGGCGATGGTCTGAATCGGGATGTGCTCGTCCGCGATGAGCGCGAGGATCACCGTAAGCTCCGATGGGGTCTGCGGTGCGTCGGTCTCGTCCATGGAGACTTCGGTGATGAAGTTCCCCGATCCCTTGGCGGACTCGACGCGGCGATAGATGCGTCCCGCTTCTTGAACCGCGGCGAGATATTTCGCGGCAATCTCCGCCGCGCCCGGATCCAACTCCGGATGGCGATTTGCGAAGCGATCTACGTCAGCGGCCTCGGCCGGCTTGCCGATGAACGCCGCCACATCGATGGTGAAGAAATCGCTGGGAGCAATAAAGCGATCGACGGTTTGCAATGTAATATGGTCCGCGTCGACGTGATATGGCCGCTTCCACGATAGAGCATTGACCGCGGCATCGGCGGCCGCACGAACGGAGCTTGGTTCGGAGCCGATGATCATGTGTTCGCGGTTGGATTTATTCCAAACCGGAATTATGTCCGCGCCGCCCTTCGCGGCCAGAATGCACGCCTGAAGCTGGGCCTTCGCCTGATGCGCGAAGCGGTCCCCGATGCCAATGGAATATTTCTCAAGCTGAATCATGAGTCAAACCCAAAAAAGTCGCGAGCATTCGCGTAACACAGGCCGCGGATCATCGGGCCTACCAGCGAATCGTCGTTGGGGATTTCGCCGTTCTCAATATCCCGGCCGATCATGTTGCAAAGCACGCGCCGGAAGTATTCATGCCGAGGGTAGGACATGAAGGAGCGCGAATCCGTGAGCATGCCGACGAATCTCGAAAGCAGCCCGGCGTTGGAAAGCGCGTTGATCTGCCATTCCATTCCTTCCTTCTGATCCATGAACCACCATGCGCCGCCAAACTGCATCTTCGGAAAATTGCCCGCCATTGTGGCGAAGGCATAATTGTCGGTCGGGTTGACGTTATAGAGGATAATCTTCGGAAGCGCGTTTTCCGCATCCAGCCGGTCCAGATAAGCGCCCAACGACGCAACCTGCGGCGCATCGCCCATGGAATCGTAACCCGCGTTCTCGCCCGCTTCGGCGAGGCGGCGTGAACTCGCATTGCGGTACGCGCCGAGATGAAGCTGTTTGGTCCAGCCTCTGCGGGCATCCAGGTGACCGAAGAACAGCATCATGTAAGACGCGAACTGCTCCTGTTCTTCGGGAGTCGCGGCCTCGCTCGCGCGAGCGCGCTCGAAGATCCGTGCGGCGACGGTGTCAGAGCAGAATCTCGCCGGGCATCTATCCAATCCATGGTCCGATAGTCTGGCCCCCTGCGCATGAAACGCGTCGTGCCGCGATTTCAAGGC
>JASHRP010000470.1 GCA_030037375.1 Bryobacteraceae bacterium
GGAGGCGGGAGCGCCCACGCGTCCTCATCGCACGGCGGAGGCGGACATAGCTCCGGCGGCCACGGCAGCAGCCATCACGGTTAATCGATCGTAGGTTTTTCCGCGCTCTCGATCGCGATCGTTTCGACCGGGTACTTGCCCTTTTCGAGCCGCAGCCCGAATTGCTTGATGGCCGTGAAAATCGACGGCCCTTCGCCTCCTGGCGCGGTTTGCGGAGTCCACGGCAGCGTGAAATCGTAGCTTCCCTTCAAGCCGGTCATGTCGAGCACCAGCGCTCCGCCCGCATAACGCCGGAAGTAATATGTGAGCCGGTTCGCGAAGTAGCTCATGCTCGCGCCCGTATACGCGTAGCCTCCACTGGGTCCTCCGATTCCCGGCCCGCTCGACTCCTTCGTGGCTGCGCCCGCAGCGCTCTCCTTCAGCTTCGGCCCACCTGCGTCGGCCATCAGCGCGTACGCCGTCACTGTATTCATCCCGCGATGTACCTTCAACCGAAACCGATCCGCGAGCAATGCCTGGAGCATTTCGAGGTGCCGCGCCTGAGCCTCTGCCGGATCGCCCGGAGCCGTCGCGGTGATCGTGAAGCGCTCCGATCTCATCCAGGGCGACCCGCCCGAAATCTGGAAATCCCTGACCTGGTACGCCGCCGCGATCAACTGGAAAAGGCTGAGATTGGCAGCGGTGTAAATGTTCCCCGATATCTCCGCTCCGCTCCCGTGATCGGAGGTGGCGCGCTTGATTGCGACTGCATCGAACGCCGCTGGCGCCGGCGCAGGCTGCCCGCGAACCAACAACCCGATGAGTAACAGCAGACCGGCTTTGCTGCTCACGACTCAGCCAACCTTGCGTGCAGCGTATCGAAAAGGCGCTTGCAGTTCGGTGCGGCGGCCTTGACGAGCTCTGGATCAATAGACGCGAGCAAATCGGGAGCGTGAGCTATTTTGTGGTACTCATCTTTCTTCGTTCTCTTGGTGGCGGCTTTGAGACTCGGCAGGACGTCGTTCTTAGGGATCTGCTCGATCTGCGGATTTCGTTTCAACGCGTTCCTCTGGAACTCATCGCCGTAGTACCGCGCGAGGGCATCCGGATCGGCGAAGAACCACGACTCCATGATCTGAACCATCCAGAAAACGCTCTCGCTATGGCCAGCCAGGTCCTTCTTCGCGCACAAGTCCGACGGCGTCGTAGCGGGGCCCTCGGAATCAAGCAGCAGGACATTCCACGCATCGGGATGCGACTCGATGGCGATCTTGTAATCCTGGGCGGGCGTACCATTCGTGGCGACGAGATTAAATCGGCAGCGGCGTGCCCTTGCTTTCTCTTTGATCTCCTCCAGAAAGAGGTCGAATCCAGGTTTTAGAGCGCTATCGCCCTCAAAGTAAATCCGAATTTCGCTCACCATCGATTGCCCCCGAGCTCGCCCTTGCGCCAAAGCGCGCCAAGCGTGTACCGCTCCAGCCATCCCGCGAGTTGCTCCCTATTCAGTCGCCGGAACTGCGTGCCGTTGTCGAAATCACGTTCGCACACCAGGACATCCTCCGGACGATCCGAAAGGGCATCAATCAAAGCCTCTGAATGAGTCGTCACGATCAACTGGGTCCGCTCGGACGCTTCAACGAGCGCCTGCGCGACAATCCTTATTGCATCCGGGTGCAGACCGACTTCGGGCTCCTCGATACAGATCAGCGGCGGGGCATCCGGATTGAGAAGCACAGCGAGGAGACACAGGAACTTCAACGTGCCGTCGGATAGCCGAATTGCCGATAAGGGTTCGCGCAGGCCCGCCTCTCGCATGTATGCCTGCATTATGGGTCCCTTGAGTCGCGTTTTCGCGTCCTCGAACCGTTCACAGAACTGCTTCAAATAGGACTGAATGCGTTCGTGTACGCCCTTGAAGTCGAGTTCGTGGAGCACCGCCGCGAGGTTATCCCCGCCGTCGTGCAAGTAATCCTTCATTGCCGAGGTCGACACCCCGCTGCGAGCGGCGGAGAACGGACCGGACGTACGGAACTCCCGGTAGATTCGAATCCTGTCGAAGTTCTTCCCGACACCGGTAGTCGGGGTTAGATCCGCGGGATTCTTGTACGCGGCTAGGACCGATTGATTGGGCGGGATCTGGCTCGGCTCTCCATTTGTGCCGGGCCACATGCGTAGGGCGCTTCCTGTGCGGTAGAAGTAAACCTCCCTTTCGTCCCTACGGAGGCACTCGCCAGGGATTAAAGGGCCACTTGCGCTAGTAAGCCCCAGTGTGTACAGCAGTGGCCTGTCGAACCCAAGCCAGCAGTCAACCACGGCTTCCGAGGAGGACGTGTCACTGGCGAGTGAAATAATGAGGCCGACGCCACCCAGGTGGTCGGTCATTGTTTGCAGGTCAGTTGGGGCGGCGTGAAGCAACGCCATAACGTCCACTAGGTTGCTCTTGCCGACGCCGTTCGGCCCGATCAGAACATTCAGCCCGCGCAATTCGACGGTCGTATCAATGAACGAAAAAATGTTCCGGAGATGTATCTTCTCAAAGAGCACTGGTACACACATTCTAGCGACGATTCGCTAGTGCGCGCCCACTACTTGAAGATCTTAAACAGCCTCCGCAGCGGATCGTAGAACTCGTCCACTACGCGCT
>JASHRP010000471.1 GCA_030037375.1 Bryobacteraceae bacterium
GTATCGCAGCATTTGAAAGTGCTGAAAGATGCGGGCCTGGTTGCGGACCGGGCCGATGGAACCAGGCGGCTTTATTCCATCGATCCCCAGGGCATCGCGGCCCTCCGGGCGTGGCTCGACCAGTTGTGGGGAACTGCACTGACAGCCTTTCAGGCCGAGGTTGAACGTAGCGAAGCTAAACGAAAATCGAAGAAAGGAAAAATGGATAAGAGATGACTGAAGCGAAAATCGCACCCGTCCGCAAGACAATTCGCGTCTCCGCACCGCCCGAGCGGGCGTTCGAAATCTTCACCTCGGGAATGACCCGCTGGTGGCCCAAGGGACACAGCATCAATAAATCTCCCATCCAGGCGATTGTCATGGAGGGCAAACCCGGCGGCCGCTTGTTCGAACGTGGCGAAGACGGAAGCGTTTGCCAATGGGGCAAGGTGCTTGAGTGGGAACCGCCGGGCCGGCTCTTGCTGGCATGGCAACTCACGCAAGAATGGAAGTTCGATCCGGATTTCCAGACCGAAGTCGAGGTGCTTTTCATCGCGGACGGCGCCGGAACGCGCGTCGAGCTCGAGCACCGGAATCTCGATCGCTATGCCGCATCGGCCGCCGACATGTGGAAGGCTTTCGATTCACCCGGAGGGTGGATGGGCTTGCTCGAAAGCTTCGCCAAGCTCGCCGCGTAGAGTCAGCCGGTCCGTGCGAAAATAGGGCGAGGTCGCCTCTATGTTTCCGAAACTCCGGCTCCTGGGCCTCTTCCTCGTCTTTTCCCTGGCCGCGTTCGCGCAGCGCCCCATGAGCGTGGCTGAAGTGGTCACCTTCATCAAATCTCAAATTAAATCCAGCGGCGATGACCGGACCACCGCGGACTACCTGCGCAAGGTCAAGCTAACGCAGCATCTCGACGACCGCACCGTGGAGGAACTGCAAGGCCAAGGCGCGGGCCCGCTGACGGTATCGGCATTGAAGAAACTCGCGGCTGACTCGGCCAGTCTTCCGGCTCCGCCGCCCCTCGCGGCCGCGCCGCCTCCGCCCCCGCTCCCGAAGCCGCCGAGTGCGGCCGAGCAGCAGGAGATTCTGGGGGAGATGCGAGAATACGCGCTAAGTTACACCAAAAATCTTCCGAACTACGTCTGTATCCAGACAACGCATCGCAGACAGCAGTCGAATTCGACGCGGCCAGGGTATGGCGGCGTCTTCGCCGATGTTATCCAGGAACAACTCACGTTCTACGACAAGAAGGAAACGTACAAGGTTTTATCGCAAAACGGCCAATCGGTCGCCAATAAGACTCACGACCAGTTGGGGGGCATCAGGTCCTCGGGCGAATTCGGCACTATGCTCAATCAGATCTTCGATCCCGATTCGGGCGCGGACTTCGGATGGGAGCGATGGGCCACGCTACGTGGCCGGCGCATGTACGTGTTTTCGTATCACATCGGCAAAGATCACGGATACAGCATGCTGGATGAGGATTCACGCCGCGAGTACACTTCCGCCTACCAAGGCGAGATCTACTTCGATCGCGATCTTAAAGCAATCATGGTGGTCAAGCTCGATACGGTGAATATTCCGCCGGACTTCCCGATCAAGGACGTTCAGATCCGTCTGGATTACGACCTGATCAAGGTCGGCGACCAGGCTTACATTCTGCCCTACCACTATCAACTCGACTCCAAGGCGGACAGAGCCGACGGGTCGAATGAGGCGGATTTCAAGCTTTATCAGAAGTACGGCGCCGAATCCTCAATCACCTTCGGCGACACCGCTCCCGTCGATCCTAATACACTCAAGGACGAGCCCGACAAGAAGTAGCCCGAGTCGCGCTGGGGCGGTTAGCTCTCCGCCCACTCTTTTTCGAGCATCTTCGAATACTCGCCCGAGGCGAAGATCTCGAACTCGAAGCCCATGTTCTCCACGTCGGTGAAGGAGACCTGGTTCTGCCGGCTCAGGAACAACTGATCGGCGTAACGATAATAGTTGCGCACGAATTCGTCGGATAACGAATATCTCTCCGGAGCCGAACCCAGCATGGTATTCAAACCCAGCGCGCGAGTGAAAATCGAGCGATAGTCAGCCACGCCCCAGCGCCGCAGCTTTGCCTGCACGGCCGGCGGCGTGTGGCTCACCAGCATCGCCGCGAAGCTCTGATATCGAATTCCGCTGTCCCGAAGTTCGGGCTGACGATCCACATGCTCCAGGCACTGGTCGATCCAGCGAGCCAAATCCTTTCCTACATAGAACAGCATCAAAATCTCGGAAAAGCGTCCATCGAGCAAGGCGCGGTCGAGATCCTCCCCGGTCAACTCACCTTTCGGCAGAAGACCTTGCAACATCAAATTGGCCCGCTGGCTCTGCTTCAATTTGTCCGGACCGTTCGATTCCGCGAACGGATGCAGGATCAGCGGAGGCAAAGCAAGCGCCGACGCGGACAATTCTGGCGACATTCGAGCTGCGGTTGAAGGATTCATTTTCTTTCTTGCTTTCTTCTAGCCGCAGTATGCCAAACTAACGCCGCTCGGTGAGTAGTACTTTGGCCTCAATTGTTTGGGTCCCTCGAAGCACCTTAACCAGTACTTCATCGCCAGGCTTGTGCGCCCGAAGGGCATAGGTAAAATCGTACAGGTTTCCGATCTCCTTGCCGTCGAACTCGATCAGGATATCGCCGGCCTTCAGCCCCGCCTTGGCCGCGGGCGTGCCGTCGCGCACATCCGCGAACCTAACTCCCTTCGGAGGCTCATCGAAATCCGGCACGCTGCCGAAGTTCGGCCCGTAGCCCGATCCTCCTCCGGCCGCGCCGCCCGAAGGCTCTTGCGGCTCCGCCACGCGGATGAACTGCGGCCGTCCCGGATCGGCGATCAGCTTGTCCGTCACCTCCGCGATGTAATCGAGCAGCTTCGCCGCATCCGGCGCGTTAATCTTATCGGCCGTATCGCTGGGTTTGTGATAATCGCCGTGCAGGCCGCTGAAGAAAAACAGCACCGGGACGCTCTTGATGGTGAACGACATGTGATCGCTGCCGCCATAGCCCAAATTCTCTGAAAGGTCAAGGTGAAAGCCCTCCGGCGGTTTCGTATCCGCGATCAGCTTCGCCAGCGTGGAGCCCGTGCCGGTTCCGTTCACGTAGACCTTGCCGTCGCGAATGCGCCCTATCATGTCCATGTTGATCATCGTGACCGCGTCCTGAAGCGGCAGCAGCGGATGATTCACATACCAACTGCTTCCTAGCAATCCAAGCTCTTCGCCGGCGAAGGTCAGGAACAAAATCCCGCGTTGCGGCTTCGGCTGCCTGGAGAAATAACGCGCAAGCTCGATCACGCCCGCGGTCCCTGAAGCATTGTCGTCAGCGCCCGGATGAATCGTGCCGATCTGCGAAGGAGCCAGCGAGTGCTCGTCTCCCAATCCCAGGTGATCGTAGTGCGCGCCGATGATCACATATTCTTTGGTCGCGCCCGGGATGTACGCTTCGACGTTGTGAACCGTCCGCGCGTCATGGCGGATATCGACGGAGAGATCGACCGTCAGCTTCGACAACGTGAATGAGCGCGGCTTCAAATCCTTATCGATGCCCGCTTCGATTTCGCCAAGATCGCGCCCCTCCGCTTTGAGCCACGCCTCCGCCGCTGCCTCCTTCACCTGCACAAAGAAGATGCCGGAATCGGTCGGGCCCGTCGCGCCTCCGAAATCGAGCAGCTTATCGGGATCCTTCGGATGCGCGGCCAGATCGTTGACCAGGATCACGCCGCGCGCGCCGTGCATCTTCGCATTCGACGCTTTATCCGAGAACGTCGCGTGGCTGGTCAGCTCTTTGCCATTGAAGATGCTCTTTTCATCGAACTCCTGAGGTTCATGCCGGAGAATGAGAACAAACTTGTCCTTTACGTCGAGGCCCGCGTAGTCGTCGTAGTGTAAATCGCCCGCGGTAATTCCGTAACCGGCAAAAACCACTTGCCCCGTCGCCTTCCCAGAGGACGAAAAGCTAAACGGAACGAAATCGCGGCCCTCGGCCAGCGTGCTCGCCGTGCCGGCATCTTTCACGGATACGCGATTGTCCGGACCAAGGTGAGCGTTGACTGTTACCGTAAACGGCTGAAGGTAATCCGATCCGCTGACCGGCTTCAGCCCAAAGGATTTGAACAGCCCCGAGATGTACGCAGCGGCTTTTTCAAGCTCCGGCGATCCGGTCGCGCGGCCCTTCAGCTCGGGCGACGCAAGATACTTCACCTCCGCCAAGTAATCCTGCGCGCCGATCTGCGCCGGCGCCAACGCCAGCGCCGCCAGCGGAAAAGCCGCGAGCGCGAACGCGGTTCTGCGAACTATTTTTTGATAACCGTCGGAATATCGAGTACGCAGCATTTCTCGGCGTCCTCCTTCACCTTGGCCTCATGATCGATCTCCAAGGAAATCAGTTGCTGCAACGTGTTCCACTGCGCAAGCT
Source organism: Bryobacteraceae bacterium (assembly GCA_030037375.1). Lineage (GTDB taxonomy): Bacteria > Acidobacteriota > Terriglobia > Bryobacterales > Bryobacteraceae > Palsa-187. Next base: position 4,430 of record JASHRP010000471.1, read on the forward strand.
GATCCATCAGCTTCCGGCCGTTCAAGTACAGAGTCGGCGTGCCATCGACGCCCAGCGCGCGCCCCATGTCCTGGGTGCGAGTCACCTCGGCGTCGGTCGCCTTGCTATCGACGCAACGCCCCAGCTTGACGGAATCCACGCCAGCCTGCCCAGCCCATTCAGTCAGCTTGGAGCTGTAGTTGTCCTTCGTCACCTCTTGCTGGTGCTCGTAAATCCAATCGTGATACTTCCAAAACGCGTCTTCGCCCTGTTGATAGACGCACCGGCCGGCGATTGCCGCCTCACGCGACCAGGGATGAATAGACTCAAGCGGAAAATCGAGAAAATAAACACGGACCTTGCCGGGAAAAGTCGATGGCAGGCTCTGCCGAAGCGTGGTCGCTTCTTCCTTGCAATAGGGACATTCAAAATCGCCGAAGACCGCAAGCGTCACGGGCGCGTCCTTGTCCCCCCCGAAGCTCGGCTGGTGATCGGTCTTGATGATGTCGAGATTCGCCTGGAACGGATTCTTGTTCAAATCGTAGACATCGCCCTTGAAAATCTTCTGCCCATCGGGAGAGATGAAATACGACTGATCCATCCGCGCATCGTTGTAGGCCAGATGCACGGCGAGCTTGTAGTAGCCGGGTAACTCCGCGGCTGGCTGCGGATCGTCAAGCTTCACCGTGATGATCGACGGCCAAACTTCCAGATGCCGCAAATACGCTTCGATTTTGGCCTTATCGAAAGTCGGCGCGACGGTCACTGTAGCCTGAGACTTCTTCGCCGCAGCCTGTCCAAACGAGCATGGCGCGACGACCGAGAGGCAGAGCAAAAACACTGAGGATGTCTTCATGGGAATCCTGTTCTCCATTGTCTCCCAAAGACCGAGCAGACGGCGAATCCTTTTATGGCAAGTGTTAGGCCTCACTATACTTAAAGCTTGTCCCGAACGTGGCTCCTCCTTCCGCTGCTCGCGCTCTACCTGTTTCATCTCGGCGGCGCGGGATTCGGACTTGACCCGGATGAGCCGCGCTATGCCTCAATCGGCCGGGAAATGGCCCAATCGGGCGACTGGATCACGCCGCGTCTAAACCGTTCGCCTTGGTTCGAAAAGCCGCCGCTTTTGTACTGGATGACGGCTCTCGCCACCAGGCTCGGCTTTCGCGACGAATGGGCGGCGCGTCTTCCCGTGGCGCTGGTCAGCGTCGCCTTCCTCGCCTTCTTTTTTTCGATTGTGGAGCAGGAGTTCTCGACCGGAATCGCCGCGATGGCTACCGCGACCCTCGGCACGTCGGCGGGCTGGCTCGCCTACAGTTTCTCCGCCGTCACGGATCTGCCCATGTCCGCCGCGTTCAACATCGCGATGCTGACGGCATTGTTCGACACTCGGCGCAGGCAAACGGCCGGATGGATCGCCGGAGTCATGCTCGGAATTGCGATTCTCGCCAAATCGTTCCTTCCCGTAGTGCTCTTCTTCCCGATCTGGCTGATCGCGCGCGGCAAACGCTTGGCGATTCTCGCGGGAGCCGTCCTCATCTCCGCGCCGTGGCATCTCTTGGTCTGGTTGCGCAACGGCTCGGCATTCTGGAATGTCTATTTCTGGCAGCAACAGGTCGGTCGAGCCTCATCCGCCATCTTGCCGCACCCGCAGCCCTTCTGGTTCTACTTCCCGATTCTGCTGATCGGCCTGTTCCCCTGGACCCCGCTCTTCGGTTTGCTCGCGCGTCGGAAACCATATGACGACGTCCGGGTGACTTCGCTGTTAATTTGGCTCGGGCTGGCAATCCTCTTTCTATCCCTCATCCCAAACAAACTCCCCGGCTACCTGCTGCCGCTCATTCCTGGCGTGGCCATCGTCCTCGCCGCGGCGCTCGATAAAGGAACTCAGCAGCAATGGTGGATCGGGGCCTGCGCGCTGTTGTTGGCGCTGACGCCGGCGATCGCCCACTCCCTTCCCGACGCGTTTCTCTCAGGATTCAGCCACACTCACTGGACCCTGACGCTCGCGGGTTGGCCGTTCGCGATCGGTGCAGCGTTAGCCTGGTGGCTAGCCTATCGGAAACAGACTTCGTTGGCAGTGCTCGCCGCCGCGCTTACCGCAGCTTTGGCCGCGGCTTATCTCAAGTCCTCCGCCCTACCCGAACTCGACCAACGAGTTGCCGTTCGCGCTTTTTGGATTGCACACAAGGACGATATAGAAAACGCCTGCATCGATCCGGGAGTGCGCCGAGCCGCGGTCTTCGGACTGGAATATTACGCCCACCGCGAGCTTCCGGAATGCCCGCCGATCCCCGTCCCGTTGCGCATAGCATCCACTAAGGAAGGTCTTGCACTTGTGTCCAAAACGCCTTAGGTTTAGACGTGTACCTTTGTCCGAAACGGGTGAAATATGATATTGTCGATAGGGAAGGACTGCTATGGCGATAGCCGACATTGTCACCGGCCAGCAAGTGACTGAAGCCCAGTACGATAGGACGGTTCGCGAAGATATCGAGCTGTTCCGCGATCAGAGCAACCAATTCCTCTCCGGCCAGATCACCGCCGACCAGTTTCGCGCCTTCCGCCTTCGCCGAGGCATTTATGGCCAGCGCCAGGACGGCGTCCAAATGATCCGCACCAAGATTCCCGGGGGCTTGCTGACCGCGGATCAGATGCGGCAGTTGGCTCGCGTGGCTGACGAGTTCGGCGGGGGCAAGGGTCACCTGACCACGCGCCAAAATATGCAGTATCACTTCGTGCCGCTGCAGTCGGTCCCGCCGCTTCTGCACCTTCTGGCGGATGTCCGGCTGACCACGCGCGAAGCCTGCTATAACACCGTCCGCAACGTCACCGCGTGTCCGCTGTCGGGCCTCCATCCCGAAGAGTTGTTCGAAGTCCAGCCCTACGCAAGGCGTTTGGCGTACGCATTCCTTCATCGTGAGCTGACCGACAACCTCCCGCGCAAATTTAAGGTCGCGTTTTGCGGCTGCCCGGACGATTGCATGGCGACGGTTATCAACGATGTCGGCTTGCGCCCGGTGATTCGCAATGGTGAGCGCGGTTTCCGCATGACCATCGCCGGCGGCTTGGGTCCGTTACCCACCGAGGGCAAGGTGCTGCACGAATTCGTGCCGGCGGAAGACATCGTCCGGAGGGTAGAAGCCGTGATCCGGGTTTTCAACATGCACGGCAACCGGAAGGACAAGAACACCGCGCGGCTGAAGTTCATCATGCGCAAACGCGGCTTCGACTGGCTTCGCGATGCTATCGCGGAGCAGTATCAGGATATCGTCGCCAATGGCGGCATCCCGATGCCGGCTGAAGTTCCCGCTAGTTTCGGTGGTTTTCAACCGCAGCCACCACCAAAGGGCGCAGGCCAATTCCTGCCGATGTACAATCCGAATCCGGAATATAAAGAGTGGCGCGAGACCAATGTAACGGCGCAGAAGCACGAAGGCCATTCCATCGTTACCGTCAAAGTCCCTCAGGGGAATCTGACTGGCGATCAGATGCGCGGCCTAGCCAGCTTGTGCGAGCAGGCGGGCGATGGCTCCTTGCGGGTGACCATGCAGCAGAACGTCATCCTTGCATGGGTTCCGAACGGAGCGCTGACCCGCGTCTACGGAATTTTGACTGAATTGGGACTGAATGACTCCCGGGCCAACGAGATCAGCGACACTTTGACCTGCCCCGGCGCCTACAGTTGCAACCTGGGTCTGACGAAATCCATGAACCTGGGAGCAGCGCTGGCTGATGCCGTTCGGGCGGAATCGGACCCGCTGGTCCGGCGGCTGCGCATCAATATCAGTGGCTGTCCGAACTCCTGCGGCCAGCATTGGATTGCCGATATCGGCTTCTACGGCAACGCCCGCAAGATCGAAGGCCGGGAAGTCCCCTATTATCTGATGCTTCTGGGTGGAACCGACCACGAATTCGGAATCGCCATCCAGAGTCTTCCCGCCCGGCTCGCTCCGGTCGCGGTGCAGCGTGTTTTGACCCACTATAAGTCAAATCACAACGACGGCGAGTCTTTTCGAGCATATGTAATGAGGCACCGTGTCGAGTTCTTCAAGAGCCTCACGGCCGACCTGGTGAAGCCTCCCGCCGAGAACCCTGAAATGTACCGGGATTGGGGCGATGCGGAGGAGTTCTCGCTGAAGCTGGGCCGCGGCGAGTGCGCGGCCTAGTTTGAAACGTTCCGCACAACGGAGCCCGTGGCCTGTGCGGAACGGAACTCGCCCCCGCACGAAAAAAGGCCCGGCTCGAAAGCCGGGCCCCATCATTCACTCCACAAGAAACTCTTACGACCGCTTTGAACTGCGGGCGGTCTGCGTGCGAGCCGGCTCGACGCTTGCGCCGGTCGAGTAAGTCATCGCCGGGAACGTGACGGAAGTGTCGACCAGCCGTACCATGTCCTGAATCGGCAGTCCTTCAGCTTCACGGGCGAAGCATAGCTGCTTGCCGTCCGAGTCGAAGTCTACCCGAATCCAGTCTCCGCCACGAACCTGGTCAGTCGCGATCAGATTGGAAATAGGCTGGACCAGCAGCCGCTCGATAGCGCGCTTCAGGTGACGTGCGCCGTACTTCAAATCGGTGCCCTCTGTGAGGAGGAAATCCTTGCTGGAATCCGACAGCGTGAACACGAACGCGCGATCCGTAGAGGTGTTGAAGATCCGCTGCTGCACCATGTTGAGCTCGATATCGAGAATCTTCTTGAGCTGTTCCGCGCCAAGTGGCTGGAAGGTGACGATCTTGTCCAGGCGGTTCATGAACTCCGGCGTAAATTTGCGCCGCGCCGCTTCAACCCCGCTGCGGGCGATTTTGCCCGAAGTCTTCTCGTCGTACACGCCCGACATCGTCTGAGCCTGCGCCTCGCCCACGTTGAAGCCGAGCTTCGGGGCGAGCATCGAGCTCATCTCCGACGCGCCCAGATTGCTGGTCATGAAGATCATGGCGCGCGAAAAGTCGACCTTGCGGTTGTCGCCCAGCGTCAGCGTCGCCTTATCAAGGATGCCGAGCAAGAGGTTCCACAGCGCGTCCGACGCCTTTTCGATTTCGTCAAACAGGACGAAGCTCAGCTTGATGGTATCCGTGTGGTACTGATTGAGCACTTCCTGCGAAAGCAAAGGATGGGTCTCGCGGTGTCCCAGGTAGCCGGGAGGCGAGCCGATGAGCTTCGCGATTTCATGACTGTGCTGGAATTCGGCGCAGTCAATTTTAATGACTGCGCGCGGATTTTTCAGCAACGCCTCGGCGGTTGCCTCGACGATGCGAGTCTTGCCGGAGCCAGTCGGTCCGAGAAATAGGAAATTTCCTATAGGACGTCCGGGGGGGTTCAGCCCGGTTTGATGCATTTGGTAAATATTGACGATCTGTTGGATCGCCTCATCCTGACCAACGATCATGCGGCGAAGCCCCGATTCTAAAGACTGGGCGTCTCTACCAGTCTTTCCCGGGTCCAGTGTGATGTTCAGCCGTTCCATTTTGTCCGCCTTTCTCGAACCTCGGGGACCCGTCTGCCTTGGCTCCCCTCTCCACAACGTGTCTCGCAATCCGAGTTCCATTCCTTAGATGTCTCCTGACG
>JASHRP010000472.1 GCA_030037375.1 Bryobacteraceae bacterium
GTCGAGCGGCTGCGGGAGATGAACGTGGCTCCGCACATCGCGGCCAAAAAGAGTGGCGGAGCGATCGACGGGCGCACCACGCGGCATCCCGGCTACCGGATCAGTCAGGCCAAACGGTATTGGGTGGAGAAGCCCTTCGGGTGGATGAAGACCGTGGGCGGCCTGCGCAAGGTGAAACTCCGAGGCATCGGGAATCTGTGGTGGCTGCTCACCTTCACCGCGGCGGCCTTCAATCTCTGGCGCATTCCGAAGCTCCAGGCCGCAGTGTGTTAACCGGCGCCGGAACTGTGCCTCGGGGCGCGGTTTCGGGCTCACGCGGAGCCTCCCAAGGTGCCTTCAGACGTTGGAACCTGCTGATGGCCAGGGTTGGTGCTTGTCCGCGCTCGCTATTTCAGCAAGCTCCTAGTGCGCGCCCACTACTTGAAGATCTTAAACAGCCTCCGCAGCGGATCGTAGAACTCGTCCACTACGCGCTCTTTGAGAGGAATAATCGCGTTGTCGGTGATCTTGATCTCTTCCGGACACACGCGAGTGCAGCATTTGGTGATATTGCAGTAGCCGATGCCGCCCGTCTCACGAAGATCGGGAATCCGATCCGCCGTATCGAGCGGGTTCATCTCCATCGCGGCCGAGTAAACCATAAAACGCGGCCCGATGAATTTGTCGTGCATGTGATGGTCGCGCAGCACGTGGCAAACGTCCTGGCACAGGAAGCATTCGATGCATTTGCGGAACTCCTGCACTCGATCCACGTCCGCCTGCTGCATCCGCCACGTCCCGTCCTGCGCGTCCGGCTTGCGCGGCACGAACTTCTTAATCTTCTCCTTGACCCGGAAGTTCCAGGAGACGTCGGTCACCAGATCCTTCACCAGCGGAAACGTGTGCATCGGCTCGACCGTCACCGGCCGATCCAAGGGCAGGGAATTGAGCCTCGTCATGCACATCAGCCGAGGGCTGCCGTTGATCTCGGCCGAACACGACCCGCATTTGCCCGCCTTGCAGTTCCAGCGCACCGCTAGATCGTTGGCCTGCTCGGCTTGAATTTTGTGCACCGCGTCCAGCACCACCATGCCTTCGGAAATTTCGATGCTGTAATCCTTGAAGCCGGCCTGCTTCGAATCGCCGCGCCAGATGCGGAAGGTTGCCGTCGCCATTATTTGGACTGCTCCTCGATGATCTCTTTCAGCTCGGCCGGAATCGGCACCACCGGAACCTTCTCGACATTGGGGCTGCCTCCGGCAGCCTTTGTCACTCGAAGGTTGTATTTGCCCCACTCCTCGCTCTTCTCCGGATAATCGTCCCGAAACTGCGCGCCGCGGCTCTCCTTGCGCTCGAGCGCCGCCTTCGCGACGATCTCGGAAACCGTCAGGAGATTGTCGAGATCCATCGAAGTGTGCCAGCCGGTATTGTATTCGCGATTTCCCGTGATACCGGCCTTTGCCGCGCGAACCTTTAAGTCAGCGATCTTCCCCAGCGCCTGCTGCATCTCGTCTTCGCGGCGTACGATGCCCACCAGATTTTGCATCGTCTCCTGCAATTCGTGCTGAATTGCGAACGGATTCTCGCCCGCCGCTCCGCGCTCGAAGGGCTCCAATGCCTCCTTCGCGGCCGCCTCCACCTGATCCATCGGAAGCGAAGTCTTCTGATTTTGCTTGGCGAACTTCGCCGCAAACTCGCCCGCGCGTTTGCCGAACACTAGCAAATCCGAAAGCGAATTCCCGCCCAGCCGATTCGCTCCATGCAATCCCGCGCCGCATTCGCCGGCCGCGAACAATCCCGGCACTGATGACATCTGCGATTCAGGATCCACCTGCACGCCGCCCATCATGTAATGCGTGGTCGGCCCGACCTCCATCGGCACTTGCGTGATATCGATGTCCGCAAGCTGCTTGAACTGGTGATACATACTGGGCAGCTTCTTCTTGATATGCTCCACCGAGTTCGGCAGCTTCTCTTTGATCCACGCGATATCCAAGAACACGCCGCCGTGGGGACTGCCGCGCCCCGCCTTGACCTCGCGATTGATGCAGCGCGCGACGTGATCGCGCGTCAGCAGTTCCGGCGGCCGGCGAGCGCTCTTATCGCCCTGCGTGTATCGCCAGCCCTCTTCTTCGCTGTCCGCGGTTTGGTTCTTGTAGTTGGCCGGGATGTCATCGAACATGAAGCGGCGGCCTTCCTTGTTCCGCAGGACTCCGCCCTCGCCGCGCACGCCCTCGGTCACCAAAATGCCTTTGACGCTTGGCGGCCATACCATCCCCGTGGGGTGGAATTGCACGAACTCCATATCGAGCAGCGCCGCTCCAGCCTTGTACGCCAGCGAATGCCCGTCGGCAGTGTACTCCCAGCTGTTCGACGTAACTTGAAACGCCCTGCCGATGCCGCCAGTCGCGAGCACAACCGCCTTGGCATGGAACACGCGAAAGCGCCCGCGCTCGCGATCGTATCCGAAAGCGCCGACGCAGCGGCCCGAATCGAGCAACAGCGTGAGCACCGTGGTCTCCATGTGGAACTCGATGCCTTGATGGATGCCGTGATCCTGAAGCGTGCGGATCATTTCGAGCCCGGTGCGGTCGCCCACGTGCGCCAAGCGCGGATAGCGATGGCCTCCGAAATTGCGCTGCAGGATGCGGCCGTCTTTGGTGCGATCGAACATCGCGCCCCACGCTTCGAGTTCTTTCACCCGAGCCGGCGCTTCCTTCGCGTGCAACTCCGCCATGCGGCAATGGTTCAAGTATTGGCCGCCGCGCATCGTGTCCGCGAAGTGGACCCGCCAATTATCGCGATCGTCGACATTTCCCATCGACGCGGCCATGCCGCCTTCAGCCATCACTGTGTGAGCCTTGCCGAGCAGCGACTTCGTAACCACCCCGGTCTTCGCGCCATTGGCCGAGGATTCGATCGCAGCGCGCAACCCTGCGCCGCCGGCGCCCACAACCAGGACGTCGTATTGGTGTACCGGATAATCGGGCATTTACGTTTAGAGAATTCTCCAGTCGGTCCAGATGCCCATCGAGACCAGACGCACATATAGGTCCGCGAAGCCGACGAAGAACATGCTGATCCAGGCCCAGCGCATATGCTGCTTGTTGAGTCCGGACGCGCAATCGTAGCAGGATTTGCGCACGGGGCTGTTGGATATTTCATCCAGCCTGCCGCCGATCAGGTGACGAAAGCTGTGGCACCCGAAGGTGTAAAGGCCGAGCAGAATCGGATTTGCAATCAACACCAGCGAACCGACTCCGATGCCGAAGTGCCTCTCGCCGTCGGCTCCCAAGAACCAAAGCGATTTCCAGCCGTCGTGCAGCAGGATGACCACCAGCGCGATCGCGACGTACAGAAAATAACGATGGACATTCTGCAAAATCAGCGGAAACGTCCGCTCGCCCCAATAACTCTTGCGAGGCTCGCCCACGGTGCATGACGGCGGATCGGCCCAGAAGGCCTTGTAGTAGGCTCCGCGATAGTAGTAGCAGGTGAAGCGGAACAGCCCAGGGAAGGGCAGGATGATCAATCCCATCGAAAAAGCGATCAGGCTGCTCGGCCACCAGGACGGAGCCGTGGTGAAAATCAGCGGCGAATAAAACGGCGACAAATAATCCGCGCCGCCGCCGGTGTAAAGGTAGTTGCTCCCCTGCATGCACGCCCACGTCGCGTACACCAGGAAGATCATGTAACCCGCGAACACCAACAACGGTTCGCGCCACCAAGCATCTTTGCGAGCGCTCTGGCCGAATCCGGCCCTTGTTAGCGGGACGTCGATCGAAGGCATTGTGCGAACATTTCAGGATATCGTTCGAAGAGCGAGATATCAAGAGGCGACTCGGCGCAACCGAGGCGGTTTGACCGATCGGATGCGCCCCACTCTCGCGACGCGAGCCGCCCCATGTGTACACCGACTTGTACAGTTTAGGCGCTGTACACTTGAACCATGGAGTTAAACGCCACCGAGCTGCGTAAACGCGTCCTATCGCTGCTGGATCACATCCCGGAGGAGGGAATCGTCATCACCAAGCGCGGAGAACCAAAGGCGCGCCTGATTCCAGTCAAGCGCAAGAGAAAGGGCCGTTACGTTACCGCCCCGCTAATTCCGGGGAAGGGCTCCCCTGGGCCGCTCTGCCCCGGCGCTGAAAACCCCTATGACCTCTTATTTGATTGACATCAACGTCTGGCTGTCGCTCTCCTGGGGTCTCCATCCCTTCTCGCCTGCCGCGCATCGCTGGCTATCCTCGCTACCGCCGAGCCAGACCCGCTTGCTGTTCTGCCGGATCACCCAACTGGGCTTGCTGCGGCTTCTCACCAACAGAATGGTCATGGGAGCCAGCGTGCAAAGCGCCTCGGAAGGTTTCGAAGTCTTCGACCGCTGGATGCAGGATCCCCGGGTCGAATTCGCGACGGAGGCAAAGGGGCTGGGAAACAGCTTTCGTCAAACCATGCGCGCGTTCCCCAAGGGGCAGGCGACGAAGCTGATCATGGATGCTTATCTTGTCGCCTTTGCCGAGGGAAACGCCGCAGCGCTGGTCACATTCGACAAGGGGCTCGCAAGGATCGCCCAGCGAAGACGTCTAAAGCAGGTACTGCTCGCGTCCGGCGCGAGAGGATAACGTCCAGTCCTGAAACCAGCAGGGCGCTCATCGCATCTCATTGATTGAAGGGGCTTATGCCCGCATTAGCGTCCGAGCTTTTCATCGATCAGGCTCACGAGAAATACTCGGCCGAGAATCATGAAGCTTGGCGCAAGCTTTTCGAACGCCTAACACCGCGCTGGCATAAATACGCGAATGACCGATTTCTATCCGGAATTGAGGAGTTGCATCTCAACCCGGCTCGGGTCCCTCGTCTCGCCGACGTCAATCGCCGTTTGAAGCCGCTCACCGGATTTCAGGCGAAAGCCGTCAGCGGATACGTTCCCGCATTTCTCTTTTTCGATTGCCTCCGCAATCGCGAGTTCCCCACCACCGTCACGATCCGCCGCAGCGACCGTCTCGATTACCTTCCCGAGCCCGATATCTTCCACGACGTCGCCGGCCACGTGCCCATGCACACCGATCCGCACTTCGCTCAGACGTTGGTCAAGCTCGGCGAATGCGCGCACACGGCCGCGGCTCACGGTGAAGAAGAGCTCGCCAGCGTGGTCAAGGGCCTCGCGCGATTCTTCTGGTTCACCATCGAATTCGGACTCATGCGCGCCTCGAACGGAAATGGCCTGCGCGTCTACGGCAGCGGCCTGCTCAGCTCCTATGGCGAGATCGAGCACGCCATCGAATCGCCCGAGGTGCAGCGCTTCCCCATCCAGCTCGAATGGGTCATCAATCAGAGCTTCGAGATCGATCATTATCAGCCGCTCCTGTTTTACGTAGAATCCTTCGAGCATCTCTTCGACCTCGTCGAGCAGCTTGAGCGATGGATGAAGGAAGGCAAGCTCGACAACCTGGCTCCGGGCGAGCCCGAGATCAAAGAGAGCGATCTGAGGAGCTTCCTGGAGGGGGTGCACTGAAACATGAGCAGCATGACCGCGTCCCACAACGGCGCAATTACGATCTATCCCGAAGACTTGCGTCTGGAAGACATCATCGAGGTCGCTCGCCGCAGGCATCACGTCTCCCTCAACAAAGACCAGGAGTTTCGCGACAAAATCCGCCGCGGCCGCGAGACGCTGGAGCGCAAGCTCGCATCCGGCGAAGTGATCTACGGCGTAAATACGGGATTTGGTGGAAATGTTCGATTCG
>JASHRP010000050.1 GCA_030037375.1 Bryobacteraceae bacterium
TACGGCTTCGAACAGCTTGGGCTCCCGGAAATCGTCGCGTTTACCGTGACCGCAAACAAGAGATCGCGCCGCGTGATGGAGAAGATCGGCCTCGCTTTCTCGGAGGAATTCGATCATCCGCGGATTGCGGAGGGTCACCCGATGCGCCGGCACGTGCTCTATCGGATCTCACGAAGTACTTGGGAGGCCGGAGAGACGAATCCTCAATTCGGAACAGCGTAGACCAGCAATTTCGGATTATTGTTTGCCGCGGACGGCGCCGGCGGAGCATTGCCTTGAGCTGCGGCAGTCGTTGGCTCGATAGGCGCAGCGCCCGCTGGCGGCGCTCCTCGTCCACGACCGCCTCCGAATCCGAATCCGACCGCACCGGTTCCCGCCATAAGCGCGATGTATTGCTTGCCCTCGAACATATAGGTCATCGGCGGGCCGACTCCGGAAGTCAGCGGTAAGGTCAGGTCCAGAAGCTGTTCACCCTTGTCCGCGGTAAGCGCTTTCATGTGACCGTCGTTCAACGTTTGAATCACCAGGTTCGAAGCCAGGGACACCGTGCCGCCGCCGGACTGTCCGCCGCCGATCGCGAACCACCGTTCCTTTTGAGTGGCGGGGTCCCACGCGCTCAGAATGCCTCCGCGCACTTTGGTTCCATCCGCGTTCTTACGATCGGGCCCGTGAGGGGGCGGGGAAGCCATCGGTGTGCCGCCCCGCGCCGCGCCCAGATTCAGTCCGAAGTTCTGGCTCCCTGGAGTCGGCGCGTAGCTCTCCGCCGCCACAAAGCTGAATGTGTTTTCGGCGGCGATGGGAACATAGATCAAGCCCGTATTCGGATTGAACGACATCTGTGACGTGTTGTGCATCTGCACCGGATATACCGTGACTCCCTTCGTCGAAGAATAGAGCGCGTCGGGATGAACATTGGGACGCCCGGTTTTTGGATCGAGTCCCGTTGCCCAGCTCACTTGCGACATCTCGGTTGCCGAGATGAATTCGCCGTTGGTGCGATCGATCACATAGAAGTAACCGTTCTTGTTCGCCTGCATGACCACCTTGCGAGTGCGATTGCCGATTCGAATATCCGCCAGCAGCAGGTGCTGGATCGCATCGTAGTCCCACTCATCGCCGGGCGTGCATTGGTAGTGCCACTTCAACTGGCCGGTGTCCGCGTTGATCGCAAGGATGGAAGCCACGTACAGATTGTCCGGTTGCTTTTCCTGCCTGCCCCCATTGCGAACATCCGCTGACCATACCGTCGCATTGCCGGTGCCGACGTACAAGAGGTTTTCATCGGGATCGTAGGCCATACCGTCCCACATGGACCCGCCGCCGCCCATCTTCCACCATTCACCTGTCCATGTTTTAGCCGCCGCTTCCATGGCCTTGTTCTCGAAGCCTTTCGACGGATCGCCGGGTGTCGTATAGAATTTCCAGAGTTCTTTTCCCGTGTTCACATCGAATGCGGAAACGTATCCACGAAAGGGAGGAAATTCGGCGCCGGCGTTCCCGATAAACACCTTGCCCTTGGCGACGCGGGCCGCCATCGTGAGGGAGTATGACGAGATCTCGCCTTCTTTCGGCTCCGGGATCGCCCAGGAAGACCACAGAAGTTTTCCGGTCGCGGCGTCAAGCGCCTGCATCCGTCCATCGATGACGGGCACCAGCACCTTCCCCTCATACAGCGCAACTCCGCGGCTGTTTACGCCGCAACAAAGGCGGGATTTTCCCGGCTGGGTCATCGTTCGATCCGCCTGCGGGTCATAACGCCAGAGCTCTTTGCCCGTTTTCGCATCGACGGCGGCGACGATGCTCCAGTTCGTCACGGTATACAGGACTCCGTTCGAATAGAGAGGAGTTGCCTGCTGGTTGCCTCCACCGGGACCGAGTTCATACGACCATGCGGGCGCGAGCTTGCCCACATTCCCGGGGTTGATCTGCGTCATCGTGCTGTAGCGCTGCTCGCCCCAATCCATCCCATGGGACATCCACTCGGTGCCCTTTCCGGCATTCTTCAGCGTCTTGTCATCGATCGTTTTGACTTGTTGTCCGCCCGCCAACGTCGTCCAGGCCAAAAGCGCGACTGCGGCGGATCCTACGGCAAGAATTCTCATTCTCATGTTCTCCACAGCATACACCTGTCTCGGGACTGTCCCGATCTGCTCCACGCCTAACCGCTCTCTGTCTGCATGCAGATCTTCAATCCCGGCATGCGCAATCTTCCCCTTGCATCTGAGATAAGACTCGCCATGCCGGGCGGAGCGTTCGGCGGTATCCTGAATGGGAATGTTCCGGGGCCATCGCCGCAAAGCCAGGGTTTTGTTCTCGGTCACCGACGCCCTTCTTCTGACGCTCGCTTTCCAACTGGCGTATTGGATTCGCTCCCGTCTCGATCTCAAGCATCTTTTCTACATCGACCCGCAGCCGCAAATCCTGCTCTTGGGCTGGTCGGTGCTGGTCTGGGTCGGTCTCGGGTATTGGTGGGAGATTTACGACCGCATCGACGCAGCATCTCCGCGCATCGTCCTGCGCGACGCGTTCCGCCAGTGCCTGCTCGGCTCGGCTTCGGTCGTTCTGTTCGAATACATGTTGCGGCTGGATTTGAGCCGCTTCTTTCTGGCGACTTTTGGCGGGCTTACCTGGGTCTTTCTCTGCCTGGTGCGATTGAACGCGCCCCGCTTGCTCGGCGCGGTGCGAGGCCGCTTCGGCGTGACGCACTACGTCGTTGTCGTCGGCGTTGGCGAGCCCGCTCTGCGGTTGGCCCGCGAGCTTGAAGAAGCGGCGCCCTACGGCGTCCGGCTCAAAGGATTCATGGGGGACAAGGCCGGCGCCCCCGCGTTGCGGGAGATCGAGCTTTCCGCCCGTTACCCGGTGTATCCGCTGGAGGAACTGCCCCAGCTTCTGCGGCGCAACGTGATTGACGAAATCATTTTCGCGGTCGACAGCAGCCGCCTCGCGGAACTGGAAGAGATCATGCTCGCCTGCGATGAGGAAGGAGTCCGCACGCGCGTGGCCGTCGATTTCTTTCCGCACGTCAACAGCCAAGTGTATCTAGACAGACTCGGCGCCTCGCCGTTGCTCACGTTTTCCGCGACTCCTCATGACGAAATTCGCCTGCTGATCAAGCGCGCGACCGACATCGTTTTAGCGGCGGCTTGGCTGGTGCTGCTGTTTCCGGTGATGCTGGTGGTCGCGCTGATCATCCGCCTGACCTCGCCGGGCCCGGCAATTTTCCGTCAGGAGCGCTGCGGACTGAACGGCCGCCGCTTCGTGTTTTACAAATTCCGCTCCATGTGCGAAAACGCCGAGGCGATGCGAGCCTCGCTGGAGCATTTGAGCAGCCGCCAGTTGGCGCTCAAGATTCCTAACGATCCCAGGCTGACCGGGGTCGGGCGCTGGCTGCGCAAGTTTTCGATCGATGAGTGGCCGCAGCTTTGGAACGTCCTGAAAGGCGACATGTCTCTGGTCGGCCCGCGGCCGGCTCTGCCGGAAGAGGTCGAACATTACCAGCGCTGGCAGCGGCGCCGCTTGCGGATGCGTCCCGGCCTTACTTGCCTGTGGGCAGTCAGCGGACGCGACACCGTGGATTTCGAGACCTGGATGCGCCTGGACATGCAGTACATCGATAATTGGTCGCTCGCATTGGACTGGAAGATAATTTTGCGCACGATTCCGCAGTTGCTAAGCGGACGGGGCGCGCACTAGAAAGAATCGACCTAATGCACCTGATTCCCACCCACGACGAAGTGGTGGCTCTTCTTCAGAAGACCGGAGGGGCCCGCGACGGCCACTTCGAATATCCCAACGGCGTTCATTCGGACGGCTATCTGCAAGTCTCGCTGACCATGCGTTATTACGACGCCGCGAAGATTTTAAGCGTCGGCCTAAGCCGGCAGTTGCGCGCGCACCCCGATATTCGCGTGATGATTCCGGAGCTTTCGATTGTCGCGCCGGCCACCGGCGGCCTTCCGGTTGCCTATGGCGTGTGCGAAGCCCTTCGCGCGCGTCAGGTCTACTGGGCCGAGGGCTCCGACGACGGCGATTCGATGCACTTCCGCCAATTCCTGGACGTGAAGAAGGGCGAGAAGGTGCTGCTGGTCGATGACATTCTACGAACCGGCCATAAGCTTTCGACGTTGATGCAACTGGTGGAATCGCACGGCGGGGAAGTGGTGGGAGTGGCGGTGGTGATCTACCAGCCGTACCCCGACGCGGTTCGCTTCGATCCCCTTCCGTTTTATTACCTGGCGCGGCTGGATTCGAAGTACTACACCGACGCGAACTCCTGCGCGTTATGCCGCCGCGGGGTGCCGCTCGAAAAGGTTCGAATGTGACGGAGCGGCCGGGGCATCTCCGCTTCGCTTGCCAGCCCGGTTGCACCAAATGCTGCGATCAGGAAGGCTACGTTTATCTCTCTGAAGACGACCTCAAGCGCGCCGCGAAATTCGTCGGGATGAGCGCCGCTGCGTTTGAGGCTCGGTACATCTATCGCACCCGCCATCAGCGCCGGTTCCGCAAGCCTCGCGACAAGCAGTGCCCGTTTCTCGAATCCGGCGGCTGCTCGATTCATCCCGCAAAGCCAACCCAGTGCCGAACGTTTCCGTTCTGGCCCGAAATGGTGGAAAGCCGCCGCGAGTGGAACCGCACGGCGCGCTTCTGCCCTGGCATCGGCAAGGGAGAGCTGATCCAGATTGGCTCCGCCATGGAGATCGCGGAGGAACAGCGCAGAGCATATCCCGAGCAGTACGAAAACTAAAACACCCTTGCAATCCATTACTTCCCGTTTTAACTCGCCGCCGGCCACGCGCCGTGCGTCTTATCGTGTGCACAGAGAGGTTGGCGCCCTGATCTGCGTCCAATCCACCTAGCGCCTTC
>JASHRP010000473.1 GCA_030037375.1 Bryobacteraceae bacterium
TACGGAAAACGCCAGCAGCACGTTCCCCGGAATTCCGTTTTTCACCCCAGCGTAGCCCGACGGCACGAACACGAACCCTCCCGCGACGACCGGCCCCGGAGCGCCCATAGAGCCTCCCTTGGCCCCCACGCCGTTCACCGTTTGAAAATCCTGGACCGTGTTGTACTCCCACAGTACCTTTCCGTCCTGGGTGGAAAGCCCGCGCAGCACACCATCCCATCCGCCGGAGAAAACCACCCCCGGAATCGCGGTTACCGGTCCATCTTCGCCCGTATGCGAAGCGACCGAGGCCGCGGGCGTCAACATCGTGAACCATTGTTTCTCGCCGTCTCGCAACTGCACCGCCGCGATTCCTCCGGTCCCCAGGCCGAAGTAGGCCCTTCGATCGTCCGCCGCGCTACCCCAGATGATCTTCCCGCCGAATTTCGTCGTATCCTCCACCAGCGCCGTCTTCCAAACCACGGCGCCCTTCTTATCCGGATCATGGGCCCAGACATTGCCGCTTTTCTGCCCAGCGATCAGCAGGGTCCGGCCGTCGGCCAGGGTCTTGAGAATCGGCGGAGATCCGAAATCGTGATCCGGGCCGACCTCGCTCGGGCAGTTCTCGGGCATCTTCGTTCCCGGCGTGCATCCCGCGAGCCAGGTATCGTTCGGGGTATCCTGCACCGACCAAAGAATCTTGCCCGAATCGAGATCCAGAGCCATGATCGAATCGGTGGTCGCGGCCGCAGGCGAGGTATAAGCATCGCCGGTCCCGAGATACAAGGCGCGCCGCTTTTCATCGATGGTCGGCGAATTCCAAACCCCCGCGCCCGCCGGAGCCCACCGCGCGACGCCGTTCGAATTCTTACCGATCTGCTTCGGTTCCTCGGGAATTGTGTACGTCTTCCAAATCTGTTTGCCGGTCGCTGCGTCCAAGGCGACTACGCTTCCGCGAAACGTGCAGCAAGGGTAATTGGGATTCGGTCCCGCGCCCTCCTCGCCGGAAGCCACAGGAACGTAGAGCCGGCCCTGGAAAGATACTGGCGCTCCCGTAATCAGCGCTCTGGGATGGTCGTCAACTTTGACCTTCCAGATGAGTTTGCCGGAGAAGGCCTCTACAGCGTAGACGTTGGCTTTCTGGTCGCCAAGAAAGGCCGCGTTGGGGAGATAATCGTCGCCGGGTCGTGCCGCCAACCCTAATGTTACGTTGCGCACTCCGGCGTCAGCTTTGAACGACCAGTACTCGCAACCAGTCTCCTCGTCCAGTGCATAGACCGTTCCGTTGTCGGTGCCAATATAGACCCGTCCGAAGAAAACGGTAGGCGCACAGATCAAGGACCTCACGCCGGGAAATCCAAAAGCCCACTTCAGCTTCAATTTCGGGACCTGCGCCGCGGAAATCCCCGCGTCTGCCGCAAATCGTGAGTTGGATTGATCATGACCCCAATTGGGCCACGACGCTGCGGCATTGCTGGGCTGGGTTCCCGCCGGGCACTGAGCGAACAAGCACACGCTCGGCACCGCGCACAGTAAGAATAATCGGCGCATGCGCCCAGTCTACTATGGAGGCATGCGCAATTTTGACGATCTTTCCGAGCGCGAAATGCTCGCTCTGGCGATCGAGCTCGAAGAGGAAGATGAGCGCGTCTACGCCGACTACGCGGAGGGGCTGCGCGAGGATTTTCCAGCCTCCGCGGCAGTGTTCGATGGAATGCGCGAAGAGGAATCCGGCCATCGCCGCAGGTTGATCGAGCTCTACCAGAAGAAGTTCGGCACGCACATTCCTCTGATCCGCCGCCAGGACGTTCGCGGATTCGTGCAGCGCAGGCCGGTGTGGCTGATACGGCCGCTCAGACTCGAAGAAGTACGCAAGCAAGCGAGCACCATGGAAGTCGAGAGCCGTCAATTCTATTTGCGCGCTGCCGCTCGCACCAGCGACGCCGGCATCCGGCAACTTCTGGACGATCTGGCCCAGGAGGAATATTCGCACGAGAACCGCGCGGAGGAGCTCGAGCGCAAGCTCCTTCCGCCGGGCGCGAAACAAGCCGAAGACGAAGCCCGCCGCCGATTGTTTGTGCTCCAGATTGTTCAACCCGGCCTGGCGGGCTTAATGGACGGTTCGGTTTCGACGCTTGCCCCCGTATTCGCCGCCGCGTTAGCGACCAAGAACTCCTGGGCCGCATTTGTCGTCGGTCTGGCCGCTTCTCTGGGCGCGGGCATCAGCATGGGCTTCGCCGAGGCTCTCTCCGATGACGGAAGCCTCACCGGCCGCGGGCATCCGTGGATGCGCGGCGCGATTACCGGGGTCATGACCGCGCTCGGAGGAGTCGGCCACACGCTTCCGTTTCTTGTCCCGGATTTTCGAGTCGCGATGGCCGTGGCGATCATCGTCGTGGTGATCGAGCTAGCCGTGATCTCCTGGATCCGCCATCGCTACATGGAGACGCCGGTGTGGTCGGCGGCGATGCAGGTGGGCTTGGGCGGCGCGCTGGTGTTTCTGACCGGCGTCCTGATCGGAAGCAGTTAGGGCTTCTTCGGAACCGCGCACACGAAGTTCTCTTCACGGTCCGTGCTCCCTGATGCCTTCCACTGCGCCTCCTGCGGATAAGGGCACAGCGGACGGGTGCGGTCCTTCACCGCGCCTCCCGATGCAACGATGCGGTCCGGCGCCTTCCCGTGTTCCACCCACTGCTCCAGCGCGAAGACCGGGTCGAAGGTGTTCGGGCCGGGACCTCCGCTGCAATGGAACATCCCCGGGACCATGAACAGGCGATAGAAGCCGCTCACGTCGCCCATCTTCTGGTTGACGCTCTGATAGTAGTTGACGCTGTTGAGCGGTGAAATATCGGGGTCACTCCAGCCGTGATACTGGATCAGCTTGCCGCCGTGAGACTGAAACGCCTCCAAATCCGGATTGATGTTGTTGAAGATCGGGCCCAGCTTGTAATCGACAAACTCCACATCGCTATCGAAGCCGTCGGTTTTGTCGAAGCGGAACGTCCGGAAATCCCAGTTTGGATCTTCGAAAGCCACATATCGCAGGAACGGCATTCCGAGCGTCGTGTGGGAGCCTCTCCCCGGAGCCGTTCCCGTGATCCACGTCGCCCACCCGCCTTGCCCGGCTTCGCTCCCTGGCAAGATGCCGGGGAAAATCTGCTGGCCGTCCGCTGTTTTTCCTCCCTGGTAGATCTTCTTCACCGTCGCGACCTGCGCCTCCGTTAGACAATCCGGCGCGTCCGCGCCCTTGCATTGCAGTGTCGAAGGATCGAAGTGGCAGCGGCGAGGATCGTTCAGGATCCCGTCCTTGATCCCATCCAGTGCGTCGCAAGCCGCCGTTACCGCGTTTCCGATGATCGGCAATTTGCTCGCGGGGAGGTAGCCGGCGGGATCGTTTTGTAGCGCCTGCGTGATCCACAAATGCCCGCCCATATAAAGGTGCGTCCAGTAATTGGCCGGATCGCCCGCGATCACGCCGTCGTAATCGTTGGGATAGCGCTGGACCTCGGTCAGAGCTTCCTGCCCACCTTGCGAGCATCCGTCGAAATAGGAACGCGCCGCCGCAATGCCGTAAAACGATTGAATCAGCGCCTTAGCCGCTTCCGTGGTCACATGCACCCCGCGATGCGCGAAATCGATCACGCGCTCCATGTGCCCTTCCGCCCAGTGCCCGTCATTGTCGGCGGTGTGTCCGGTGTCCGTGCTCGCCGTGGCATAACCGCGCTGTAGTGGCGCGACCATAGCGCTGTAATTGATCGTTCCCGCCAACCCGCCATTTCCGACCATCAGAAATTTGCCGTTCCAATTCGCCGGCATCCAAACTTCGAAGTTCACTTCCGGCTTGACGAAGCCGATCGCGCGGCAAAACGCGGGTACGATAGGGGACCCTCCGCGCCCGCCCGGCAACGCAAACGCCCCAGCGGTGACCTGCTCGGCGATCTTCACCGTCACGCCCGGCAGCTTTAGCTGCGTCAGCTTGTCGCAGTATCGTCCGACGGTTGGTTGTGACTGTGCAGCGGCGGAGATCGCGAAGGCCGCGAGAACCGGCAGGACTCTTCGAAGCATGAACCCTCCTGGAGTCGGGTCGAACTACTTTACGCCGAATTACTTGATATCGGCAGCCAGCGGCGCGTAATAGCCGTGGCGGGCGCGTACCGTCAAATCCTTGCGGGCCTTCACGCGAATATCGATGTTGTGATACTGGCCGTCGGCTTTGAACGGCTCCGGCCGGTAAACAATGATGTATTGGTGCCGTAGCTCATTGGCGATGTTTTCGAAGGACTGCGCCAGATCCGATGCCTTGAACGGAAAGAAAACCTGACCGCCCGTCTGGTCCGCGAAATAGCGGAGAACCTTGTCCCCCGGGCCTTCGAGGCCGCTGATGTTGGTCGAAATCGTGTAAATCACCACATCGGCCTTCTGTGCCATCTCCAGCGCTTGGTCCCGCGTGTAGCGGCTCTCATTATCTTCGCCATCGCTCAGAATGACCATCGCGCGCCGGAATTTCTCCGGCGGTTGATCCGTCAGCTTCTCCTTGCACGCGAAAAAGATCGCGTCGTACAACGCCGTCCCTCCGCCCGGACGCAGCGCCTGGATCGAATTGGTCAGCTTGCTGACATTGTCCGTCATGTCGGCGACCAATTCCGCCGAAGTGTCGAAGCTTACGATAATCGCTTTGTCGAGCAACGGGCGCAGAACAGTCAGGATGAAATCCGTGGCCGCCTGCTGTTGGAACTTGAACCGCTCCCGAATGCTGTTGCTCGTGTCGATCAGCACCGCCAGCCGCAGGGGCAAATCGCTTTCGCCGTTGAAATCGAGAATCGTCTGCGGCTTCTTGTTCTCGATGACCTCGAAGTCGTCCTTGGCCAAATCCGTTACGAAATGGCCTTTTTTATCGGCGACCGTGAACAAAACCGGAACGCGGGTCACATCCAGCCGGATCGTCTGATCGCTATCGAGCTGGGCGACCGGCTCGGATTTGCCGGATTTCGATGCGTTCTGCTTCGGAGGCGCTTGCGCCATTACCGGCAGAAAAACGAGTAATGCCACCGCAGGTGCTTTCATTGCAAGTTACCTAAGATTATATACGCGGCGATTTTTCCTGGCTCGGTTCGCAACTCACCATGCCCGCAAGCCATTGTTGCAGCTCTTCTGGCAGCGGCGATTCCACGGTAACGCGCGCGCTTGTCGCCGGGCTGACGAAGCTGATCCGTGCGGCGTGCAGGAACATTCTCGCCGCGGCCGTTTTCGCCGGACCATACAGGCGGTCGCCCGCGACTGGATGCCCCATATCCGCCATATGTACTCGAATCTGGTGCGTGCGCCCCGTGCCCAGGCGAATCTCAAGCAGCGTGAATCCGCTAAATCGCTTGAGAACGCGATACTCGGTTAGCGCCGCCCGGCCTGCCGGAGCCTTCGCCGTCATGCGGGTCCGTCGAACCGGATCGCGCGCGATCGGCTCAGTGATCTTTCCTGATTCCGCGCGAATACTCCCGCGCACCAGCGCCAGGTAAATCTTCTCTACCGTTCTCGCTGCGAACTGAGCCGCCAGATGCCTGTGCGCCGCATCCGTTCGAGCCACCAGCAAAACGCCGCTAGTCTCCTTATCCAAGCGATGCACAATTCCCGGCCGCAGCGCGCCCCCCACTTGCGAAAGCGACTGGAACCGGTGCACCAGCCGGTTCACCAGCGTGCCCGATCGCACTCCAGCTCCAGCGTGCACCATTAACCCCGCCGGTTTGTTGATCGCGATTACCGATGCGTCTTCATAGAGAACCTCAACCGGCAGATCCTCCGGCGCGGCTTCAAGCGGAGGAAGCTCCATTGGAGACGCGTCAATCGACTCGCCCGCGCGCAGAAGATGCGAGGCCTTCGCCGCGCTCCCGTTGACCAGCACACGTCCCTCCTTGATCCAAGCTTGAATTCGGGACCTGCTGTAGTTCGCCAGCCGCTCCTGCAGGAAATGATCCAGCCGCTTTCCGGCATCGCCTTCTTCCGCGCCGAAACGCATGAGAATTTCAGGAACCGGCGCCGACCAGAAACACCGCGATCTCAGCCAGCAGGTTCGGGAAATGCGTGACTTGGCGCTGCCCGCTCACGAAGATCCGCCGTTCCACGCGCCAGCCCTCTCTCTGCGCCAGCGCTTCGAAATCCTGCACGGTAAAGAAGTGAATGTTCGGCGAATCCCACCATTCATACGGAAACAACTTCGTCTTCGGCGCTCGGCCGGTGCGAAGCGTCGACAGCCGGACCGAATAATGCCCGAAGTTTGGAAACGCCACGATCGCCCGCCGGCCCACGCGCAGCATCCCTCGCAAAACCCGCAAAGGATCGCGTACTTCCTGCAATGTCTGCGATAGGATCACGTAGTCAAAAGCCCGGTCGGGATAATCTTCCACGGCAGTCTCCAAATCGCCCTGGTAAACCGAGACTCCACGCGCAATGGCCTTCTGGACGCGCCCGCCGGTCAGCTCTACTCCGCGGCCGTCGACGTCTTTGTGCTCCTTGAGCCAGGAGAGCAACTCGCCTTCGCCGCAGCCCAGGTCCAGGACCCGCGTCTTCGGTTCAACCAGCTCGCCGATGATCGCAAAATCGCGGCGTCCGTAAATCTCACGCACGCGCGGGCGTTCCTCGCCGTCGCGTTTCCTCTTTGTGCGTGCTATTCAGGAATCCGCGCACCAGCACGGTTTGATCTTCCACTTCCACCAGGAACGAATCGTGGCCGTAGCGCGCTTCCAGATTGCAGTACGCCACGTCGGCATTGCGGCTGCGCAGAGCGCTCACGATCTCAAGCGACTGGTAACTGGGATACAGCCAATCCGAGGTAAAGCTGATCAGCAGGAACCGCGTCCCGGAGCCTTCAAACAGCGCAGGCAAAGCCCCGCGCTGCGTCAAATCGAAATCGTCCATCGCCTTGGTGATATAGATGTACGAATTCGCGTCGAAGCGATCCACGAACTTGTAGCCGCGGTATTTAAGATAGCTTTCCACCTCGAACTGATCCGGCGTGCGGAGCCTGCGCCCGAACTTCTCGCGCATGCTCTGATCGCTCATGTAGGTGATATGCCCCACCATTCGCGCCACAGCCAGCCCGTTCGCCGGAGGCTTCCCGCCGTAATAATTCCCGCCGTTCCAATCGGGATCCGCCATGATCGCCTGTCGGCCGACTTCGTTGAACGCGATCTGCTGCGCGCTGTGCCGAGCCGTACACGCAATCGGGATCGCGGAGGCGCAGCGGTCTGGATAGGAAACCGCCCATTCCAGCGCCTGCATCCCGCCCATTGACCCGCCCGAAACGCTCAGCAGCCGGGGGATTCCCAAATAATCGATCAGCTCCTTCTGAAGCCGCACCATGTCGGCAATCGTGATCGACGGAAACGCCATGGCCCACGGACAACCGGTTTCCGGATCAATCGAACCCGGTCCCGTCGTACCCCGGCACCCGCCCAGCACGTTTGAGCAGATCACGAAATATTGATCAGTGTCGAAGGCCTTCCCCGGCCCGATCATGTTCGTCCACCAGCCGCCCTCGCCCGCGGCATGCGCGTCGCCGGAAAACGCGTGCAGCACCAGAATGGCGTTATCGCGAGCCGCGTTCAGCGTTCCATACGTCTCATACGCGACTTCCACCGGCGCAAGAACCGCGCCGCTATCCAGCATCAGCTTTTCGAACGTAGCCGTGGCGGACTCAGCCGCCATCTGCGTGGTC
>JASHRP010000474.1 GCA_030037375.1 Bryobacteraceae bacterium
ACGCAGGAAGCCTTGGTCTTACCCTTTCCGAAGTTGGCGTGGGCGACATTTATTATAGTGCCGCGCGCGACCCTCTATGCTACATCTCGCGGCGGTTCTCGAGCGATTTTGACATTGTCACTTCGTCGGCGAATTCGAGGTCGCTGCCCACCGGAATGCCCATGGCGATGCGGGTCACTTTCATTCCCAGCGGCTTGAGCAGGCGCGAGAGATAAACGGCGGTTGCTTCGCCTTCGACGGTTGGATTGGTGGCGAGAATAATTTCCTTCGGATTATCGCGCGAAATGCGTTCGAGCAATCCCTTGATTTTTAATTGCTCCGGACCGATGCCCCGCAGAGGCGAAATGGAACCGTGCAGCACGTGGTAGACGCCTTCGAAGGTTCGCGTGGTCTCGATGGGGAGGATGTTATGCGGCTCCTCCACCACGCAGATTTGCGAATGATCGCGATGCGGGTCGCGGCAGTAAGGGCATAGCTCGCCGTCGCTGATGTTGTTGCATTCGGCGCACAGGCCGAGATTGTCTTTCACTTCAAGAAGCGCCGAGGCCAGGCGTGCGGCATCGTCGCGGGAAGTGCGCAGCACATGAAACGCGAGCCGCTGGGCGGATTTTTGCCCGATACCCGGCAGGCGGCGAAATTCGTCGATCAGGCGCTGCAAGGGCGCCGCGAAATCCGGCATGCTGATTTCGAGAAGCGACGCCTAGAGCAGCCCCGGCGGCAGCCCAAGTCCGCCCAGCAAGCTCGCGGTCTTGCGCTGCGTTTCTTCATCGACCTTTTTCGTGGCCTCGTTGCAGGCGGCGACAACCAGGTCCTGCAGCATCTCTACGTCGCCCGCGACTTCCGGATCGATCTTGCAGGCTGTGATGTTTTTGTGGCCGTCCATTTTGACGGAAACCATTCCTCCGCCAGCAGAGGCTTCCACGCGAATTAGCGCGATTTCCTCCTGCATTTTCTTTTGCATTTGCTGGGCCTGCTGCATCATGGCCTGCATATTTCCGGGCATTTTCATGCTTAGTTCTCCCTCAAATTACGCACCGCGCGCACTTGGCTTCCTGGAAAAAGCTCTTGGAACTTCTGCACTTCCGGATGGGCTAGCGCCCGTTCCGCGGCGGCCGGATCTTGATTGGGACCAGCATCCCGAGCAGGGGGCTGCGGCTCCCGCGCCGTCTCTCCGACGTTGATTTTTATCCTGACCGGCTTGCCCATCACGGCCTTCACCGCCGCTTCGAACGCAGCGTCTTTCAGGAACATTTGGTACATCCTGGGCGTGGTGAATACCAGCTCCGCGCCCGATTCCACAAGCTCGCTGTGCTCCAGCGCGTCGGCAAGGTTGGTTTGCTTCGCTTCCATCAAGGTGGAGTGCAGCCGCGCGCGCAAATTGCCGCCGGAGCTCGGCGCTGACGCCGAGGGCGTTTTCACGGGAGCGGGACTTTTGGGAGCCGAGGGCGCCGGCCCGGCCGCAGGTCCGGACGATGGTCCGGCCGGTTGACCGAGCGAGGCCAGAGCCTCCTCGATCGATTGCAGCTTCCCGGCATGGACCATCCGCAGCAAGCCCATCTCGAGGTGCAAGCGCGGCTGGAGCGAGCTCTGCAAGTCGCGGAACAGATCCAGCGACAATTTTAGATAACGCGTCAGGTCTTCCTCGCGAAAGCGCGCGGCTGCCGCCAGCATCCGCTCCTGTTCGATCGGAGACGCCGCCACCAGACGCGTGAAGCCTCCCTGAATCTTCTCGACCAGCAGGTTGCGGAAATAGCGGGCTAATTCCCGGGAGAAATGTTGCAGGCTGCGGCCGTTGGCTTCGAGCTCGGCCACGATATCGAGCATCTTGCGGGCGTCGCCGGAGCCCAGCGCCGCGGCGACTAGCTCCAGGCTTTCCGCCGCGAACATGCCCAGCAGGGAGCGAACCTCCGCGGCTTGAAGCTTGGCGCCACAGCAGGCGATCGCCTGATCGAGCGCGGAGAGCGAATCGCGAACGCTGCCTTCCCCGGCCGCCGCCAGAACGCCGAGCGTTTCCTTGTCCGCCTCAATGCCTTCGAGCTTGGCGATCTGCTCCATCCGCTCCACCAGTTCGGCGAAGTCGACGGAGCGAAAACTGAACTGCTGGCAGCGCGAGGCGATGGTCGCGGGGATCTTGTGAGCCTCGGTAGTGCAGAGCAGAAAGACCACCCATTCCGGCGGCTCTTCGAGGGTCTTCAAGAGCGCGTTGAAGGCTTCGCTGGTGATCTGGTGGGCTTCATCGACGATGAAGACCTTGTAGCGGTCGCGAGCAGGGCGATAGCGGACGTTCTCGCGAAGCTCGCGCATTTCGTTGATGCCGCGATTGGAGGCCGCGTCGATTTCGATCACGTCGACCGAAGAGCCGGAGGCAATTTCGCGGCAACTGGAGCAGACGCCGCAAGGAGTGGCCGTCGGGCCCTGTTCGCAGTTGAGGCAGCGGGCCATGATCCGCGCGACGGTAGTCTTCCCAGTACCACGCTGGCCGGCGAAGATATAGCCGTGCGCGATGCGCCGCTGTGTGATCGCGTTTTCGAGCGTGGTTTTGACGTGTTCCTGGCCGATCAGCTCCGCGAAGTTCTGGGGCCGGTATTTGCGGGCGATGACCTGGTACATGGAGGGGAGTTATGCCAGACCCCGGGTGATCCGCGGCACACGAGTTAAACCGCTACCGTTGCTTCCTTCCGGACCTGGCGGGGTTTGCAGCCGCCCGTTGCACGAAGCCCGGAGCCTGACAACTTTTAATCGTAGCAGTTTTAGGTTCTGGCGCAGCTTCACCGGAGAGAAAACCCCCGATTCCCGAACAATTTCATTGCGGGACTTAAGAGAGGAACCGCGAGCCTTCCGTGTGCCCATGAAGATAGTAATGGTCGACGATTCTTCGGTTGAACGTAAACTCTGCCGTTTGTTGCTGGAAGAGGTCCACGGGGCGCAACTCGAGTTCTCCGAAGCGGCCAGCGCCGCGGAGGGCTTGGAGACGGTGGCGTCCGCCCAACCGGACTGTATCCTCCTGGACTATCGCCTGCCGGATATGACCGGTTTAGATTTTCTGGTCCGCCTGCGCAACCACCCCGGAAACAAGGCTGCGGTGGTGATGTTGACAGGGGTCAGCAGCGAGGAAGTGGCGGTCGAAGCGATGAAGGCTGGCGCGCAAGACTATTTGGTCAAGGATCGCATTACTTCGGAAGGTTTAGGCCTGGCGATTCAAAAGGCGATGCAAAAAGTCGGCTTGCTGCATGCGCTGCAAGCGGAGCGCGACCGGCTTGCCTTGTCGCTGGCGGAAAAGGAAGTGCTACTGCAAGAAGTGCACCACAGGGTGAAGAACAACCTGCAGGTGGTGACCAGCCTGCTGCGCCTGCAAGCCGACACGCTCGACGGTCCGGCCGCCGACGCGCTGCGCGAGAGTCAGCATCGCGTCCAATCCATGGCTTTGATTCATGAGCAGCTCTACGAATCGGGCGACTTGCGCCATGTGGACCTGGCGGAACACGCGTCCTTACTCATGAACAACCTGCTCACG
The DNA here is from genome assembly GCA_030037375.1 of Bryobacteraceae bacterium. Classification (GTDB taxonomy): domain Bacteria; phylum Acidobacteriota; class Terriglobia; order Bryobacterales; family Bryobacteraceae; genus Palsa-187. The sequence goes on from JASHRP010000474.1 coordinate 3,515, forward strand.
GTTTACGGAGTCGATTCCGGCCGCATATCGGGTCAGGTTGTGATGCAACCGGTGGTGCTGGGGCTCGATCAGGCCATCCCCGCCGGGCTGATCTTGAACGAACTGATCTCAAACGCGCTCAAGCATGCCTTCCCTAACGGCCGCACGGGGCGGATTTCGGTGGAAGGGGGAGCCTCGAGAGATCGGGTGGTGATGACAGTGTGCGACGACGGAGCGGGGCTTCCCTCCGCGGTAGACCCTTTCGAGACGCCGAGTCTGGGGTTGCGCATCGTGCAAATTCTCTCCCGCCAGCTCAAAGGCGCGGTTGAAGTGGAGCGCGACGGCGGGACCAAATTCCACATTTCTTTTCCCGGAGGCAAGCGGTGAACCAGACTCATATCAGCCATACGCATGAACGCGCGCGAGCCTATCGCGTGTTGGTGGTTGAAGACGAAGGGTTGATCGCGCACGACATCGCGCGGCGGCTGGAAGCTCAGGGGCACGAGGTGCTGGGACCGGCTTCTACCGCGGAGGAGGCGCTGGAGCTTGCGCCAGGCGCGGAGATCGTGCTCATGGATATCCGCATCGACGGCGCGCGGGACGGAATCGACGCGGCGCTCGAGATTCGCGCGCGCCATCACTTGCCGGTGATCTTTCTGACCGCGCACGCCGACCGAGCCACTCTCGAACGGGCCAAGCAGGCCGGACCCTTCGGCTATATAGTCAAGCCGCTGGGGCCGGCGTCGCTGCAAACCGGTATAGAAATGGCCATCGCCAAGCATCGCGTCGACCGCCTGCTCGAAGAGCGGGAAGCCTGGCTGCGCGCGGTGGTGGGCTCGATCGCCGAGGCGGCGATCGTGGTGGATCCCGATGGACGCGTGCGGTTGTTGAACGGCGCCGCGGAGAAGCTCACGGGTTGGACCCAGGCGGAGGCCGAAGGGCAGCCGGTTCAAACCGTGGCGCGCTTCGCCGATCCCGGAGCGGAGTCCGACTTCGATTCCATTCCGCTAGCTTTGTTGCGTGGCGGACCGGTTGCCTTCGGCCGTGATGCGCGCCTGCTTTCGCGCGATGGCCGCGAAATCGATGTGGACGGCTTCGCCGCGCCGGTGCGCGCGTCCGGGGAACTGCTGGGCGCGGTGCTGACCTTTCGCGATGCAAGTGCGCGCCATTGGGAGGAACGCCAGCTTCGGCAGGCCCAACGGCTCGAAGCCGCGGGACGGCTGGCGGCTAATGCGGCCTGCGAGTATTCCACTCTGATCGACACGATTCGCCGCCAAAACGAAGTCTTGCTGCGGCAATTCGGGGGGCTTCCGGGAGCGAGGGAGGCGCTCGAGTCCATTCATCGCGCCGCGCTCGCGGCAACGGAGATGACACGGCGTCTGGAAGCGTTCGGCACGCGGCAGGTGGGGCAGCCGGAGGCGATCCAGGTGAACGGACTGCTGCGGCGCATGTCGCGGCTGATCGAGTCGGCCGCCGGCGGGCGGGTTCGGCTCGCGATGCGGCCCGCGCCCGGGGCGGGGCGGGTGAGAGCGGACGCCGCGCAGATAGAGTCGGCCATCCTCGGTTTGGTTGCCCATGCGTGCCGCATGACGCCCGAAGGCGGCCACGTGCTGATCGATACCGCTCACGTGGAACTGCCGCACACCGGCCGGCCAATTTCCTACGTCGTGCTCGGCATTACCTATACCGGAGTGGAACCCGAGATCGACCGCCTGTTCGATCCGGCCTCGACCGAGGTCTCAAGCCTCGCTCTGGCGCAAGTCCACTGGCTGGCGGCGGAGTCGGGCGGCTATGTGGCGGCCCGGTCGATCCATAGCGCAAGCGGAGGAGGAACGCGCATTGAGCTACTGCTTCCGAGGCTGGGCGATCAGGCGCTGATTACCGGCGGGGATGGTCAACTCGCGAACGCTCTGGAAGCCGCGACAATACTGCTGGTCGAGCACAATGACGCCGTTCGCGCGGAGCTTCACAATTTCTTCGAAGACGCGGGACACAACCTAATTGAGGCGGCGGATACTCATGAGGCTGTGGCCCTCGGCGAGATGCACCAGGAGGGACTCGATCTGGTTATCGCGCCGGAAGCGCACGCGGCCGAGATTGTCAGACGTTTGCACGGCTTTCATCCTGGGCTGCGCGCGCTTTCCGTGGTCGAGACGAAGGGCGCGGTAGAAAGGCTGGCTCCGAATCAAATTCGGAGACCGTTCACCGAGCGGGAACTGCTGGAAAAGGTGTCCGGTATTCTGGAGAAGCGCACGGAGGAGGCCTCGCCCGCCGCGGTGTAACTTCTGGGTTTGGGAGAAATTGCCGCGCTCACCCGCGTCGAGCAGCAATCTCTTCCGGTCGCGCATTCCGCCGGCGCGGCAGCCGTGGCGCGACGGCGTAGAAGAGCTGGATGGTCACGATCCAGCCGATGCTCCAGTAGGTATTGATGGCGCACAGCGCGGCCCCGATCACGTACCAGCACTGCGCAATCAGGATGCGCCGCTTAATCGAGTCGGAGGTTTGCTGGGAGACCTCCGGCTTGACCAAGCCGGACCGCAGGGCGCACTGCCAGCTCAGGAACAGGGTAAGTCCCATCAGAGCGATATTGGCCCAGTAAATCAACAGCGCGCTTCGATACCGGGTGAATTCGGCGAGCAGGGTTGTGGAGAACGGCGTCATGCATACAGCGAGCAGAAACCATAAGTGAATCCAGGTCAGGCTGCGGTCCGACCGAGCCAGGTGGTTCAACTGCGTCTGCTGGCCGACCCAAAAAATGCCCAGGGTGAGGAACGTCATGACGTACATCACCAGACGGGGAGTGAGGGCGATTAACGCCCGGTGCAGATCGAGCTCGTTGTGAATTGCCTCAACCGCTGGAGCCCGGATATCCAGCACCAGCAGCGTCATGGCGACCGCGAAGACGCCATCGCTCAACGCGGCCAAGCGCTCCGCGCTGCCGCCGGCGATCGCGTTGTAAGTGAGCCTCACGCCGCGCTACCAGATCTTGCACATGTGCTCATGGACCATCGGCTGGCCGACTTTGCATGAGAATGCCTTCTGAAACTCCGGCATATTCGAGACGACGCCGTTTACGCGATCTTCGAGCGGCGAGTGCGGATTGGTGATGGCGTTCATGCGTTTGATTTCGGCCCGTTCGGATCCGCAAGCCCATTGCGCCATGCCGACGAAGAAGCGCTGGTCCGGGGTCAGCCCGTCTTTCGATTGCAAATCCTGGCCTTTGGTCGCTTCCTTCCAGGCGAGATACGCGAGCAGAGTGCCGCCCAAGTCCGCGAGATCCTCGCCAAGAGTGAGTTTCCCGTTCAGCTTGATGTCGTCGACAACGGTGTACCGCGAGTATTGATCCGAGACGCATTTGGCGCGCTGTTCAAACTCCTGCGCGTCTTTCTTGGTCCACCAATCCTTCAGATTCCCCGAGCCGTCGAACTGCCGTCCTTCGTCGTCGAAGGCGTGAGTCAATTCGTGGCCCATGGTTGCGCCGGTGTCGCCGTAGTTGGGCGCGTCATCGGATTTGGGATCGAACAGCGGCGGTTGGAGCACTCCGGCGGGGAAATTGATGTCGTTCATCTGCGGGTCGTAATAGGCGTTGACGGTAGGCGGAGTCATCTGCCATTCGGTGCGATCCACCGGCTTGCCGATCTTGTTCAGTTCCCGGCGCGATTCGAAGATCGTGGCTCGCTCGACGTTGCCGTAAAAATCGTCGCGCGAGATTTTGATGGAACTATAATCGCGCCACTTGTCCGGATAGCCGATCTTATTAACCACCATGTGCAGCTTCTGAATCGCGCGCTTCTTGGTTTCCTCGCTCATCCAGGGAAGCTGCTGGATCTCCCGCTCCATGGCGGATTCCACTTGCTTGGTCATGGTAAGCGCGCGCTGCTTGGTGTCCGGTCCGAAGGTCTTGGCGACGAAAACCTGCCCGAGGGCTTCGCCCAAATCTCCGTCGACTTGCCGAACGCAGCGCTTCCAGCGCGGCGGCATTTGTTCGATGCCGCGAAGATACTTGCTGTAAAAATCGAAATTGGCGTTCACGAAAGGCGTGGAAAGATAAGCTGCCTTGGCGTGAACGAGATGCCATCGCAGGTAGGTCTTCCAATCGTCCAGGCTGCGCGCTTTTAGCTGGATTTCGAGTGCCTTGTAAAACGCGGGTTCGCTGACGTTGATCACGGCCAGGTCTCCGACCTTCGCCGAGGCGAAGTAATCGGGCCAGCGGAACAAAGGCGTCAGACCCTCCAATTGCGACGGCTTCATTTTGTGGAATAGGTTGTGCGGATCGCGCTGCTCCACGCGCGTGAGCGACGCCTTGGCGAGCTGCGTTTCGATATCCATGATCATGTCGGCATGCGTCTTCGCTTGCGCGGCGGACTCGCCCAGCAGCTCGAGCATTTTGGCGACGTGCTCCACGTATTTCTGCCGCGTCTCCACCGATTTCGCGTCGGTCTTGGTGTAATAGTCGCGATCCGGAAGCCCGAGGCCGCCAGCTTCGGCAAACGCGATCACGCGCGATGCGTCGGCGTAATCCTGACCGGAGTCGAATCCAAAAAGCATGTGATCGCCATAGATGGCCAAGTGCTGGCGGCCGAGGTAGCCGGCAAGATCGTTCTTGGATTTGAGTGCGCCGATTTCATCGAGGCTGGGCTTGAGCGGCGCGGAGCCGGTCCTCTCGACGCCGGCCTCATCCATGCAGGCGTTGAAGAAATCGCCAATTTCGGTTTCGACCACGCTGCGGTTGGCGGCCGGTTTCGACGCCTCCTGCAGCAAGCCCCAGAGAAACCGCTCATTATCGGCTTCGAGCTTGGCGTAGACATCCCAGCGCGATTGATCCGGCGGAATCGGATTGTCGTTGATCCACGCGGAGCACGAATACCTGTAGAAATCCGTGCACGGATCGACGGAGCGATCCATCGAAGCCGGGTTGAGGCTCGGGCTATAGGGCAGCGAGAACAGCGGCGTGTCCGGCGTGCTCTGTCCGAACGCAGCGGTCGTAAATAGCAGCGGAATCGCGAAGCGGGAGGGTTTCACATCTGCTATCGTACTCCGGCTATGGTTAACCGCTGTGATGAGGAACCACCCTCCCGAAATATCCGTCCACATTCCTCCTGTAGCCGAGAGCCCATTTGAGCCTGTTCCACAGGTCAAGAACTCGCGCTGGTCGATTCATCACCTTCGGCTTCGGATCCCATGTCTCCCATGGGGTCTGCGCCGCGATTGTCAGGCCACCGTCTTGCAGCGCTAGGAGAACGGCGGACAAGTCTGCCGGGATCTTGCCGCCCGAATGAATTAAGACGATTTTTGCGATTCCGTGTTGTGCGAAGAAGGCCGACGATGGAAAATCGGACGGCGACGCAAATGACCGGTTGTCGAACCATCCCGGCGGCGGAGTCCCGCCCGGACCGGCGCGGTTGGAATCGAGTAAGAAAATCGGTGGGACGGAGACCGGAAGCTTCGCCGCGCTGAGTTCTGGGGCAAGCTGTTGGAGGGCTACCACGATCGGCGCCACATCCACGATGACCGGCGTGTCAGCCGGGACACGCGTGGGCTGCGCCACAATCGATGGCGGGAGTCCCGTTTCCATTGCCAGCAAAGCGTACGGACAGGCGTTATAGACAGGGACGGGACGATAGCCAGAAGCTACGCCGGCGAGCCCAAGCGAGACACCCTCAATTCCCGGCAGGCTCACGATGATCGCGGTATCGGCGCGGAACGGAATTCTCCACGCCCTGTGCGGCTGCGGGTTTGGCTGACATTCTCCGTCGTTCATGAAAGCGAACAGCACCGGTTTCACCCATGGGCTCCACGGCGAATCAGGCGGCCGCCAGAGCTCGTAAACGTCTTCCTGTTTCATGCGCTTCGATCAATCAACAACGGAGCTTCCATGGCCGCACCGTCCGTCACTTGCCTTTGCGATAAACGCACGTACGCGCCAGCAGCCCTAAGGCCGACCACGAAAACACCTACGCAGGGGAACAGCGGGCCTCGATCGGACTGCACTGGAAGGGTCTTGAAACGCCGTTGCACAGTCCAGTTTCACGGTGAGCGGAGTGCGCTCCGGAGAAGCTCTCGCCTCCTCTCCGCAGTCATGTTCGCCAGGATGTACACATTGTCTCCCGTGTTCGAGTAGGCTGCTTTCAAGACCCAATCATCGCAGTTCCATGGATCGATATCGCGTGGGTCACGGCATTCGGGCGAAACCATCCTCCACGTCTCAAAACCGGAGAGGCGATTCAGAGCCAGCGGAAACCTCTTGGATTCAGAAAGCATCGAGGCCGCTGGGTTCAAGATCGGAATACTCGATGTGCTCAGGACATCACTCCATCCGGTTCGGCGAGGGAACGAACAGAGCCACTCAGCTTGATAGAAACGGACGATGGCTCCAATCCTGTGGCCGCTCATCGCGAGTTTGCAAATGCCCTCGGACCAAGTAAGGGCAGAGGGGGCTTGGATCATCGCACAGGGAATGTTTCGGAGTTCCAATTGCCGAGCGAATCCTCGGACGACCTGTTCATCCTCGAGAAAACCCGGCGCGCTCAGCAGGGCGACGGACCCATTCGGGTTCAGCGATTCGACTGACTCTCCCCAGGAATCGAGCGGAGATGGCGGGCATTCAAAATCTGGGTACGCCCGTCGATAAAGCGGCGGAAGGACGGTTCCCTCGGTCCATCCCCCTGGAACGTCGCTGTTCACCTCGGAGACGCGCCACCCGTCTGCGGTCGGATGAAAATCGAAACGCATCGATCTTGGGACTTGGCGGCTTCCCTTTGAGCTTTTTATGACGATGTTTCCTGCCTTACGTGGCACGCCCAGAAGTTGCTCCCAGCCCGGCCGTTCAACAATGATGGACTCAATCTCCAAAGTTTCCGCGGCAAGCCGTTCTGCGGTATGGCAGAGCCGGCCCCACTCATCAGCGGCGAGAATCAGCGGCTGTTCCGAGAGTGTCCGAACGTCCCCAACCTGGGTGTCCCACTTGTGGTACTGGAGATGAAGTGTCTGCTCGATTCGCCTCAGCCCCTCAGCGTCAAGCGCAGATCCCAGATACAATTTTGACGGCGCGATTACTTGACGCTCTTCATCCACTTCAGAACGGGACCGCTGACCGAAGTATCGGGCGTATTCGGCGAAAACACTTCCGACATGTGGCTGTGCGCCTTGAATACCGCGACGGTTGGAGTCTTGCCGGCCATCTTGAGCTGATCCGCCAGAGTATTGATGAACGACGGCATGTTGGCGGGATCGAGCTCGGCGGATGCGAGGAAGAAGGAGATCTTCGCGGCTTTGAAGCCGGGGAGAAGTGAGCGCTCAAGCTGAACCTGCGGATCGACCGGGCCGCGGCCGCCGCCACGTCCCGTTCCCTTCGCTTGACCTCCAGGACCGCCGCCCGGACCACCCTTCGCCCCGCCTGGTCCCGCGGGTCCGCCGCGAGCTCCGCCGCCGAATGGACTGCCGCTTGGGCACATGCCGCCTGCGCCGGCTGTGGGAGCTCCGCCTGGACCCCGCCCGCCGCCTCCTCCTCCGACGGTCACCGGAGCGATATTGAACTGTGCGGGGGACATGAGGATCGCGCCCTTGAGTCCGATGCCATCCGGGCCGTAGAGTTCGGGACGGCCGATGTAAGTGGCCACGGGAGGATTCCCGGCGGAATGCGACCAGATGAACACGCGATTGGGATTGCCTTTGTACATCGCGATGTTCTTGTGCACCCATTGCACGACGGTCCCGATGTCCTTGCCGGCCTGGTCCCACTCCGCGCCTTGGCCGGCCGCGCGGCGCTGGACGTTCACGCCGGTCATGCCGTTCTTCACGGCCCAGTACATGATGTTGTCGTAGAAGGCGTCGCCGCTATCGACGGGCTCGATCTTATTTCCCGCCCCGCCGGATACGTAGATCAATACGGGACGATTGCCGCCGCCTTTCTCGCCCCAAAACACATCCATGATTTCGCGTGCGTCGGGGCCGTAGGAGATGTCGCGCATCATCTTCACGCCCGCCGGCGGAGGGAGTTGCAAGGGCTTGTAGAGCTTGGCCGTGTCCGCCGGGCAGACGTTCCGGCCCATCTCCACAAGCTTAGGGGCGATGTCCGCCGGCACTTGGGAGAATCCCAAACTTGCCGCGAACATCGCCCCAAGGAAACTCAAACTTCTTCGATTCATCTCGCCTCCCAAAGCATCCGGGAGACGAGTTTATCACAGGGCTGTGTTACCGTCGTCCGCCGTGGCCGCCATGGAAACCGCCGTGGAAGCCTCCGCCGACGAACGGATGTCCGCCGTAGTAGTGGCCGTAGCCGCCCCACCCATAGCCGCCCCAGCCGAAGCCGAGCCCAATGGACGGCACGACGTACGGAGAGTAGTAATACGGGTAAGCCGGCGGCGCGACGTAGCCGTAAGGAGCCGCCGCATATGGATCAGGCGCCGTCGCGTAGGGCGCGGTCGCGTATGGTCCCGGAGCTGGAGCCGGCGCGCCATATTGGTTCGGCGGCGCATTCGGATTCGCTGGGTAGGGGTTCTGGGTTCCGTAGGCAGGGGGCGCAGCTCCCGCGTTTGGATCCGTAGGCGCCGGGTATTGCGCGAATGCCGTGGCGCTCGCCAGTAGAAGCGCGGCCGGTATCAACACTGCCAAATTCTTTTTCATGATCTTCAAGCCTCTTTCGTCTCTTGCTGTTAGATGTCCAGTGGGCTGCATTAGGTTCTAGTCCAAAAAACTAGCGCCGGAAGCCGCGCTCGAAGCGGCCGCGAACCACTGGCGCGCGCCAATAACCGGGATGCCAAATACGATGTCCGCCAACGAAGCCGTAATAGCCGTCAACCCAGGCATAACCGGGGCCGGGCATCGGGGGCGCCACAACCACGGGAGCGGGCGCGACATACGCCGGCGCCACGGGAACTCCGATTCCAACTCCCACCGCGATGTGCGGACCGGCAAACAACGAACCACCCGCCAGAACCAATCCTGCCAGAATCTTTTTCATTTTCTTCGAGCCTCCTTGCCCAAGAAGAATGCAAGGGTCGTGCCAAACTTAAAATGTTTGAAAACCAGGGCTTTTTGCGGTGTCGCACAAGCGGTCTGGCCGAGCTTCACCGCTTAGCGGTGGTTTTCGGCCAACCCGAACGCTTGCGCGAATAGTTCGTAGCTATGCACGCGCGCGGTGTGATCGTAAATAATGTTTACGACAAAGATCTCATCCGCGGAATAGTCCGCCGCAATGGCTTCGATCGCAGTGCGGACTTGTTGGGGATCGCCGGTGACGATGCGGCGCTGGATGGGCAGCGTTTGCGGCTCCGACGATTCGCGAGCGAGGAATTCCTCAGCCTTTTCGATTGGCGGGACCGGAATTAATTGGCCGCGAAATAGGAGCACCATCATCATGCGCGCGCTGAGCGAGAGGCGCACGGCCTCCTCCTTAGTGGCCGCGCAAACGGCCCACACGCATACCGCGGCCTTCGGTTCCCGTAGAAACGCCGAGGGTTGGAAATGTTCGCGGTAGTACTGCGCAAAGGGAGCGCCATTCGGGTTGATGAAATCGGCGAAGGCGTATGGCAGCCCGCGCTCGGCCGCCCAAATGGCGCTGTCGGGAGAGGATCCGAGCAGCCAGAACTCAGGCGAGGCAAGTTTGGGCAAAGCCGAGCGGGTTGCGGGCGAATCGAAATAGCCGAGCAGCTCGTTGAGCTGATCCGGGAAATCGTCGGGCGGAGGCAAGCGGCGATCGCGCTGCAAGGCTCTCGCGACGCCGGCGCTGGAGCCGGGAGCCCGGCCGATGCCGAGATCGATGCGTCCGGGAAATAAACCGCTCAGCATGCTGAATGTTTCGGCGACCTTGAGGGCGCTGTAATGCGGCAGCATGACTCCGCCGCTGCCGACACGCAGATTCCTCGTGGCGGCCGCGACCGGTCCGATCATGACTTCGGGGCTGGCACAGGCGAGGCCAGGCGTGGCATGATGCTCGGCGAGCCAGTAACGGGAGTAGCCCAGAGTGTCCGCGGCTCGCGCGAGGTCGAGCGTGTTGCGTAGCGCGTCACCGGCGGAGGAGCCTTCGGGGATTGGGGATTGATCGAGGACGCTAAGGCGCAGAGCAGGCATGCCGTTTCGACGTATAAGGTACCATATATGGTAGATGACGAAGACGACCGTGTACCTGGAGCCCGAAGTCGCTATTGCGCTCCGGCAGATTTCCGCCTCGGAAGGGCGGCCTCAGGCGGAATTGATTCGCGACGCACTGGCGGATTATACGCGCCGACGGAAGCGGGCGGCGATCCCGGGTTTAGGGAGGTTTGACAGTGGAGATTCGGGCGGCTCCGCGGAGTCTGAAGAGCTGTTGAGACAAGCATCGCTTTCTGGAAAATGGCGGCGGCAGAGGTCGGGTGGCCATAGTCGCTGATTCGGGAGCGATGTACGCTCTCTACGATCGCGCGGATTCGCATCATCGCGCGGTGAAGGCCGCGGTTGCGGCGGAGAGGGGACCCATCGTTCTGCCCGCGGCAATCCTGGCGGAGATTGACTATCTTTTGAGGGTCCGCCTGGGTCAAGCCGCCGAACTGGCCCTGTTACAAGGCATCGCGAACGGATCTTTGTCCGTCGAGCCATTCCGGCTCGAAGACGCCGCGGCATGCGAGCGGCTCCTCAAGCGATACGCGGATTTGGATCTCGGCCTTGCCGACGCGGCCGTGATTGCGACCGCGGACCGGCTGGGCGTTCGAAAGATACTGACGGTTGATGAGAGAGACTTACGAGCCGTGCGGACGTCGCAGGGGGAGCCGTTTGTGCTCCTGCCCGCAGACGCATCTGGATCTGGGGTCCTTCGCCGGCGGCGTTACGGCAGCCCGAAAACGTAAATCGCGTTGTGCCCCTTCGGCGTCTTCAGCTCCGGCACTTCGGCCGAGAGCTCGGGGACTTTCAAATTGTCGCCGGTCATGACGCAGATGTACTCTTTCCCGTTGGCTTGGTACGCGATGGTGCTGACCGAAATATTGCCGCCGAGGATCTGTTCCCACAGCATCTTTCCGGTTGCCGCGTCGAAGGCGCGGAAGCGGCGCGACATGTCGCCGTGGAACACGAGATCGCCCGCCGTCGCGAGCATCGCACCGTTGCCGGGCGCGCGGCCGACGTCGAAGCGCAGGATATCGCCGGTTGCCAAATCGATTTTCGCGAGGCCAGTGAGCGCCTTGGGATCGCCGCCCGGCCGCTGTACGACGTGCCACTCGCCGCGTCCGCCTGGACCCGCAAGCGTCAAGTCACGGCAATTGTCAATGTACGAGGTATACAGCGAATTGGTCACCGGCGAATATGCCGTCGGCCAATAGCTGCGCGTGTTCCAGTAGCAGATGACGTGATGGTCGCCCGGAGCCTTGAATACGTTGTCCCAATTGATCTCCGTCTTTCCGGTCTTTACATCGATGTTCGAAATCACGTTGTGCGGATCGTCGTAAGGGAACGGCGTGGCCCACAGGAACTGGCCAGTTGCGCGGTCGAGCTCGAAAACGCCTCCTGCTTCGCCGATGGTCACCGCGACGTCGTGCTCCTCGCCGCGCTTTACGTCCGGATTGATCCACTTCACGGATTTCGGATCGGGGTTGAATTTGGTGCGCAGCAGCGTCCGCTCATGCGTGTAATCCGAATCCCAATCGTCGGCGGGCAGATGCTGGTAATACCACGCGAGCTTGCCCGTCGCCGCATCCAGCGCGATGGTCGAATTGCTGTACAAATCGGACGGAGCGGTGCGCGAGACCGCGTCAGGATTGCCGTCGTGGCGCGCCATCCGCTGATCCGGCATCGGGTTCGCGACGCCCCAATACAGCATCTTGCGAACCGGATCGTAGCTGCCCGGCAATCCCCAGGTGGAAGCGAGCCGATTCTCGACCTTCGCTCCGCCCCAGCTTTCATCGCCGGGCTCGCCCTTGTTCGGAGTCGTATAGAAGCGCCACGCTTCTTTGCCGGTGAGCGCGTCGTTCGCGACGATGAAACAGTTATCGCGCTTGCCCGCGCAGGCTCCGCCGGTGATCACCTTGCCTTCGGCCACGAATGGTCCGGACGTGTTGCCGCGGCCGTCGGTCTTGGCTTCCCAGCGCTGTTCGCCGGTGCGCGCGTCCAACCCGACGATAGCGTCGGGAGCTTCGAATAGAACGATGTCCTGATAAATCGCGAGATTCTTGGAGCGCGCCTGCCCGGCCTGATTGGCCGGAAGCTTGCGTTTGTATTCCCACAAGAGATCGCCCGTTGCCGCGTTCAGAGCCTGGACCCCCGCGCCAGGCGTGGCTACGTAGAGCACGCCGTTATGCACCATTGGGATCGTCTCGGTTTGACCGTTGTCCAAGCCGCGCTCCCAGATTAAGCGGAGCTGGCTGACGTTGCCCTTGTTGATCTGCTTCAGCGGGCTGAAGCGCTGCGCGTCGAAGGTCCGGCTGTACATCAGCCAGTCGCCCGGTGCCGGGTTTTCGAGCATCTGCTCGGTGACCGGCTCGTAGTTTTTGACCACTTGCGCGGACATCGCCGCTGCGATCGCCAGGAACAACAGAGTTGCCTTCATCGTGTGCCTCTCGGGTCTAGGATACACGCGATGCATGCGCGGCGTTCAACGCCAGGCCTCGCGCGACTGAGGTAAACTCGTGCCCGGAACGCAGCCGCCGGGCTCCGAAGCGGGATTCGAAGATGCGTCGCACGGCGGGGACGAAAGAAGTGCCTCCGGTGAGGAATACCATGTCTACTTGCTTCGGCTTCACTCCAGCGCGATTCAGCAGCGAATCGACGCACGTCTCGATTTTTTCGAGCTCGCCGGAGATCCAGCTCTCGAACGACCGGCGTTCTACCCGAGCCTGGATGTGAATACCGGCGACTTCGAAGAGGAATTCGGCGGCGTCGTGATTCGATAGATCGCATTTGACTCTTTGAACGGCGCGGTGAAGTTGATAGCCGAGATCGTCTTCGATCAAATGCATCAGCGCTTGAATCTTTTCGGGCTCCACAGCTTGCACACGGAGCGTACGCAGAAGATTCGTGACGTCGCGGGCGCGCAGGAACGACAGGTAATGCCACCGTTCGAGCTTTGCGTAAAGCCAGCTCGGCACCGGCAGCAGCTTGCCCATGGATTCGATCGCCGATCCCATTCCCAGTTCGGGAGCCACGAGATGACGGATGATCTTTGCATCGAATGAATCGCCGGCCAGTCCTACGCCTTCGTTGCCGAGCAAATCGCGGGCAGAGCGTCCACGCCGCTTGACCTCCGGCCCGACGCGAATGAGAGAAAAATCGCTGGTGCCGCCGCCGAAATCCCCGATCATGATCAGTTCGTCGTGGTCGAGAGCCGATTCGTAAAAGTGCGCCGCGGCCACAGGCTCCATCTCAAATCGCACATCTTCGAATCCAGCGAGTTCGAACGCTTGGCGCAATCGGGCCTCGGCGAACGCGTCGTCGGAGTCGTTTGAGGAGCCGACGAAAC